>NZ_BPQL01000042.1 GCF_022179225.1 Methylobacterium goesingense | reverse complement strand
GTTCAACGCTGTTTGACAGGTAAAGACCGGGTTCGACGCAATCACGTCGCGATCTTCAACTTCGTGCAGGCCCAGACGCAAGATGGGCGAAGGCTGTGTATCCTAACGCTGATCGAGGCGCACAGCCGGGCATACCTCGCGCTAAAGGTGGCGCGACGCATGAGCAGCCTCGGCGTGATCGAGGCGCTGGCCGACGCCATGTGTCTCTTTCTGGCGTCCCAGAGCACATTCCCTGCGGCAATGGCCCTGAGACGATCTGGAAGGCACTGCGCGAATAGGGGGCCAAAGTCGGCAAGCTGCGCGACGAATTCCTGCGCCGAGAGATCTTCTACTCGCTCAAGGAAGCCCAGGCCGTGATTGCCCTCTTGCAAAACACCGACAACCGCGTCCGGCCGCACTCGTCCCTGTGCTACCAGCCGCCTGCGCCTATCGGCTTCCTTGATCTGGCCTTCCGACGACTCATGGCAACGGCCATGCCGTAGCTTCTCATTCGGATCCGTCCAAAATACCGGTCAGGTCACTACCAGGCCTCAGCAACCCGACAAGTGACATTTGTTATGTAACGCTTCCTTGCTTTTTTCAAATAGGCGTCGTGAACCATAATGGGCAGCATTTCCACGAATGAGGTTCAGATCGGCACCCGCAGGCGTTTCTGGGAGGAAGTAATCTCCGACCTCTATACGAAGACAGATGTCACGATTGAAAACACCGCGCAATTCTACGGGCTGATCAACTGGCACAAGATAGGTGAAGTCGTTCTATCGGATATTTCTTCGACCCGATCCGTCGTCACGCGCGAAAGTCGCTATATTCGTAAATCCAGCGACAACCCGATCCAGATCAATTTTCAGATCGAGGGCACAGGCACCGTCATACAGGATGGCCGTGAGGCGCTGACACGCCCGGGCGAGGTGACGATTTACGACAGTTCCCGCCCTTATGAGATGCGGTTTGACGGCCCCTTCCGCCAATTGTCGGTCGATTTCCCTCGCCGGATGCTGGGAGATCGATTGAAATGCAGCGAACGGGTGACCGCGCGGGGTTTCTCTGGAACGAACGGGCCGGGAAGGTTTCTGTATTCCTATGTGCAGTCGCTTGTGATGGGCAAAAGCGACGAAGACCTGACCATCGCCGATTGTCTGCAGGACAACCTGATGCGATTGCTCGGTATTGCCCTTCTCTCGCTCGATCAATCGGGTCAAGTCACCGAAAGCGACGGTAAGCATGCGGCTCTGTCGCGGGTAAAATCTTATATCAAATCCAACCTTGCCGATGATTCACTTTCGCCCGCCGCAACAGCGAGAGCACAAGGTCTGTCGCTTCGCAATTTATACTATCTGTTCGAAAGCGAGGGTACGACCATTTCGCGCTTCATCCAAGATAGCCGCCTGGAGCAATGTCGCAAGGAGATCGAGGATATCCGCATGTCCGGCCGATCGATTAGTGATATTGCGCTGGCTTGGGGCTTTAAAGACACCGCCCATTTCAGTCGAGCGTTTCGGCGCCGGTTTGGGGTGACACCTCGCGAATGTCGGAGCGCCCGTCGGTTGTGAAAGATTTCCTGATCTGCGGCTGTCGAATTGCACGGAAAGACAAAAACCCTGCACGGACGAGCAGGAGATAGGTGTGAAGACTTTATATGATCCTCCGATGGCCGTGATCGATCAGGAGGATCTCGCACATGAATGAAATCTCACCAATCAACTCAGAAATGACTGCGCTGCAACGGCGCGATAATTCACACTATTTGCATCCCTTCACGGATTACTCGGAATTGCATGCCGAGGGTGCAACCATCCAGGATCGCGCAGAGGGTATCTACATCTGGGATGCCGACGGTCGCCGGATCATCGACGGTCTTGCCGGGCTCGGATGCGTCAATCTGGGATATGGTCGCCAGGAACTCGCTGATGTCGCAGCACGTCAGATGAAGCGACTGTCCTACAGCCAGTCATTCTTCAAGACGTCGAATGAGCCCGCGATCGCGCTCGCGGCAAAATTAGTTCAACTGGCCCCGCGTGGTCTAAACCACGTGTTCTTTGCAAATTCGGGTTCTGAGGCCGTTGAAACAGCGCTCAAGCTGGTCCACCGCTACTGGAAACTCGCCGGGAAGCCAGAGAAGAACGTGGTCATCGCACGCGAGCAAGCCTATCACGGCAGCACTATTGCCACGACAAGTCTTTCCGGCAATCCGGTCTTCTATGAGTCCGGCGGCGGAATGCCCATTGCGGGTATTGAGCGGATTAAGGCTCCGTACTGGTATATGAACGGCGCCGATCAGTCTCCTGAAGCATTCGGCCTGACGGCTGCCGGCTGGCTTGAGGAAAAAATTCTGCACGTGGGCCCTGAGCGCGTCGCCGCGTTCTTCGCTGAGCCATTCCAGGGCGCGGGCGGTGCGATCGTGCCGCCGGCGACCTATTGGCCGGAAATTCAGAACATCTGCCGGAAGTATGACGTCCTTCTCGTGGTCGACGAAGTTGTGTCGGGATTCGGCCGCACCGGCAAGTGGTTCGGCTGCGAGACATTCGGCATCGAAAGTCCTGACCTCGTGACAATTGCCAAGGGTATCACCTCGTCCTATTTTCCGATGTCAGCAACGATGGTGAGCGACCGCATCGCGTCGATGTTAATTGAAAAGGGTGGGGAGTTTTATCACGGCTTCACCAATTCCGGACACCCTGTCGGTGCTGCCGTCGCGCTTGAAAATATCCGCATCATGGAGCTTGAGAGCGTTGTGGAGAACGCCGCAGATGTCGGACACTATTTCGGCGAGCTCATCGCAAGCCTCGCGGATCATCCAATCGTCGGCAATGTACGCAGTTGCGGTCTGTTTGCAGGGATCCAGCTCGTCGCGGACAAGGAAACGCGCCGTCTTTTCGACGAGTCGCTGAGGGTTGGCGATCGTTGCAGTGCGGAAGCACTGCAGCGTGGCCTTGCGCTGCGCGCCATCGGCGACACAATGGCGCTGATGCCGCCGCTGATCATCACCCGCCCCCAGGTCGATGAGGTTTTCAAGATTACATTGGAAGCCCTGGATGCCACGGCTCGCGCCTTCACGGCGCAAAAAGTGGGCTGACAAGCGAGATCGAGAAAGGTCGCCGGCGTTTCTTACAGGTTGATATGAACCGTCCGTCAGTTGAGCGGCTTCTTGGAGCATGCGGCAAACAAAGGCGACGATGTCGAGGTCTGCGAGCGTGCTGTGATAGCGCTTGTCGTCCTTGACGAGGCGTCGGAAGCGCGTGGCCCAGGAGAAGGAACATGCTCTACCACCCATCGCCGCCGCAGCAGGGCGAAGCCGCGCTTGGCGTCTGGCCGTTTGACCACTTCCAGGGCGTGGATCAGCGTCGAACCATGACCCTTGTCATAGATCATCGTGAGTCAGTAGTAGCTCAAGCTGAAATGCTCAAAGAGGTGGGGTCACGATTTGAGCCGATCGTGACCCCACTTGGGATTGATACTTTCTCCTTTTCTCAGATGCTGAATAGCAATCGAGACAGGGTCACCGTTAGACACCGATTCATATTGGTGCCTTGACTAGTCCCAGTCGATCTCGAGGGACCGCTCGAAGGCGGCATCTCCGTGCTCCTTGCCCTTTGGATCGACGACCACGACGTCCCGGAAGCCCCGACGCCGCAGCTCCCAGGTCTTCTCCATCGCCTGCTCGTCCGTCCCGCAGGCGAAGGCCATGGCCCTGCCGCTCGGATCGGTTCCCTTCACTGTGAACACGACATGATCTCCGCTTTCGACCGACATATGGGGCTGGCGCGTGAGAACCCATACCTCCAGCCTAAATCCGATCCGCATTCATCACGGCAGCGGCGAGCCGCGTGCTGATCTCGGGCAAACCATACATCAGAACGAGGCCGTCGCGTTGGACACGTCGCCACCGCCGCGCTTCTCGCCGTCGTTGGGACCGCAAGCTCGGCGCGGGCGGCCAGCTTCGCCTGCATCAGGGCCATTTCGGGAGCAGTGCACCTCACCTGTGCCGAAGCTGCCCTCGGCGCCTGGGACGCGATTCTCTCGAGGTGCTACGCCGCAGCCCTGCGGGAGGCTGCAAGTGGACGCATCAGGGCGGCCCAACGGGAATGGCCGGCGAAGGCCGGCGTATGCGAGACCGACGCGTTACTCGTCAAGGCGTACGACGAAAAGGTCGACACGCTCATGCCGACGAACGGCGGCGACGCGGAGACCGTGCATTTTTCCATTCGCCGAAGCGTTCTGCAGTGCCGTGCCGAAGCTGAAGCGGGCCGCCCAGCGTGTCCGTGCGTTTGCCGACCGTCTGCGCCAGAACGATCCTGCGCGCCGGCCTGGGGGCTGCCGCGCTGGTATCTTTTGCGATGCCGGCAGTCCAAGCCGCCGTCTGATGCATCAACGGCCAGCCCCTCGCTGAAATGGCGGCGCTGATCGTCGACGTTGCCCGCCATCCCGCTGCCACCGCGCCGCTGTGCGACGGACGGGCTCTCGGCCTTTGTCATCGCCCGCGAGACCGATGCGGAGGCGGAAGACGAGCATGCGCGCCTTCCATGCCGCCGGCGTCGAACTCTGCATGCTGCAATTCCAGCCGTTCGAGGCCGAGATGCGGCGCTTCGCCGTCGAGGTCCTGCTCCGGGGTGCGATGAGCGTCAGGCGCGGGCGACGAACCACTGATGAGCGGCCATGCCCACCAGCATGGCGGCAACGAAGACCAGCATGGGCAGCGTCCCCGTCGACAGGGCCGCCACGGCGGGGCCGGGACAGAGGCCCGACAGGCCCCAGCCGATCCCGAACAGGGCTGCGCCCCCGATCAGCGGCCGGTCGATCCGGCGGTTCGTCGGCAACTCGAAGGCGACGGCCAGGGCCGGGCGCGGCAGGCGCCGAGCCAGAGCGTAGCCGAGGCCGGCGACGCTGACCGCGCCGCCGAGCACGAAGGCCAGGGTCGGGTCCCAGGCCTGACGCCCGTCGAAGGCGCCGGTCACGTCGAGGAAGCCCTGCACCCGGGTCGGGTCGAGCATTCCTGAGAGCGACAAGCCGAGCCCGAAGACCAATCCGGCGGCCAGGGCTGCGAGCAGGCGGAGCGCCGCGCTCACGCCAGCGCTCGCAACAGGGCGACGGTGAGCATGCCTGTCCCGAGGAAAGTCAGGACCGCCGCCAGCGAGCGGGCTGAGAGCCGGGCAAGGCCGGCCACACCGTGACCGCTGGTGCAGCCCGAGCCGAGGCGCGTGCCGAATCCGACGAGGAGACCAGCGACGGCGAGCACCGGCAGCGGAGCGACGAACCGCATCGCCGGCCAAGCCCCGGTGGCGAGGGCGAAGACCGGCGGCCCGGCGATCAGGCCGGCGACGAAGGCGGCATCGACCCATTGGCGCAGGCCACGGTCCCGGCCGAGGCCGGCCACGAGGCCGCTGATCCCGGCGATGCGCCCGTTCAGAAGCATGAGGAGCGCCACCGACAGGCCGATCAGCGCGCCGCCGGCGAACCCGGACGCATAGGTGTTCATCGGAATCGGCCCTGCTCCGCCACCGCGTGTCGCCTCATACTCTACCGGGCCCTATCCTAGCGGGCCATGCCCCAGCGCCGAACGGTGATCCGTTCGAAGGCCGCGAACACGAGGTTCTCGACCACGAGGCCGATGACGATGACCAGGACGAGACCGGCGAAGACCCGGTCGGTGTAGAGTTCGTTGCGGTTCTGGAAGATGTACCAGCCGAGGCCACCCCGCCCCGAGGAAGCTCCGAACACCAGCTCGGCCGCGATCAGGGTACGCCATGCGAAGGCCCAACCGATCTTCAGGCCCGACAGGATCGCCGGCAGGGCGGCCGGGATCAGGATCTGCAGGACATAGGACGGCCCGCGCAGGCCGTAGTTGCGCCCCGCCATCCGCAGGGTCTCGGGTACGCCCTGGAAGCCCGCGTAGGTGTTGAGCGCCATCGGCCACAGCACCGAATGGATCATCACGAAGATCAGGCTGCCGGAGCCGAGGCCGAACCAGAGCAGGGCGAGCGGCAGCAGGGCGATGGCCGGCAGCGGATTGAACATCGCCGTCAGGGTCGAGAGCAGGTCGCGGCCGAACTGCGTCGAGACCGCGAACGTCGTCAGCCCGAAGGCGAGCACGATGCCGGCGAGGTAGCCCTGCACCAGCACGGTCAAGGAGATCCGCACCCGGTCGATGAGCTCGCCGTTGGCGAGTCCGTCGAAGAGGGCCGACATCGTGGCCAGGAATCCGGGCAGCAGCAGGTCGTTGTCCTGCCAGCGCGCCAGACCCTCCCAGACCAGCGCCAGGGTGGCGATGATCAGGCCCTTGCGCAGCCAGTCCCGCTGCCACAGCCGCGCGCCGAGCGGCAGCGTGCGTTCCACCGGCGCCTCCACGAAAGGCGCGAGCACCCGGTCGTACTCCGGGCGGACCGCCGGCATTAGGTCGCGCCAGACGTGGTTCCGGGTGAAGAGATCGGGGCGGGTCGCTGACGCGCTCATCGGTTCGCCTCCGCCGGGGCGTCGGCCTCGAACAGGCGGGTGTGCAGCCGCTGCACCGCTCCCTGGAAGGCCTCGCTCCCGATGCTCGTAAGATCGAATGCGTGGCTGTTGAACTCGGCCCGCACCCGTCCGGGATGGGGCGAGAGCAGGGCCACCCGGTTGCCGACCACGAGCGCCTTCTCGATCGAATGCGTGACGAAGAGCAGCGTGAACCGGGCTTCGTCCCAGAGGGCCAGGAGCTCCTCCTGCATCCGCCGCCGGGTCAGGGCGTCGAGCGCCGCGAAGGGCTCGTCCATCATCAGCACCCGGGGCTGCATCGCCAGGGCGCGGGCGATGGCGACCCGCTGCTTCATGCCGCCCGAGAGCTGGTGTGGGTAGCTGTCGGCGAAGGGCGTGAGCCCGACTTTGTCGATGTAGTGGCGCGCGCGCTCCTGTGGCTCCCGTCGGCCGAGCGCTTTGGCGGCGCGCAGCGGGAAGGCGACGTTCTGCGCCACCGTCTTCCAGGGCGGCAGCTGGTCGAATTCCTGGAAGACAACGATGCGGTCGGGCCCGGGCGCGCGCACCGGAGCGCCCGCCAGGGTGATCGCGCCCTCCACCGGCGTGATGAAGCCGGCCGCCGCTTTCAACAGGGTGGACTTGCCGCAGCCCGAGGGCCCGAGCAGGACGAAGCGATCGCCCGCATGGATGTCGAGGTCGATCCGGTGCGTGGCCCGCACCACCCGCTGCGGCGTGCGGTATTCCAGGGTGACGCCCCGGATCTGCAGCAGAGGCGACGGGGCGGGCGCGGGGGGAGGCTCTAGCTCCGGTGCCGGCCGAGCGGGGGCGGCTTCGCGCCGGACGCCGCCGTGCGGGCGCGGCTCGGCCAGTTCGAGGACGTAGAGGTCGGACAGGGTGGCGGCGCAGATCATCGCGGGCCGCTCAGCTGCCGGTGGTGATGCGCGGATCGGCGAAGAAGTAATCGCCGATAACCTCGGGCGCGGACTTGATCGCCCCGACCCGATGCATGAACTGGCCAAGCCCGAGGGTGTTCTCCGGTGTCACCTTGAAGGTCACGGCCGGGTTGGTGATGATTGCCTTCAGCAGCGCCGGATCGAGTTTGCTGCTGGTCGTTCGAACGAAGATCTCGGCCGCCTTGCCGGGGTTCTCGGTGATGAACTTCGCCGCCTCGTCGAGTGCGTCCAAGAAAGCCTTGTAGGTCTTCGGGCTGGATTTGTAGAACGCTTCCGTCCCGTAGAGCACCGTCGAGGAGGACGGGCCGCCCTGGACGTCGTACGAATTCAGGACGATGCGGGCCTTGGGGTTCTCGGCCAGTTCCTGGTCCTGGAAGGGCGGGTTGCCGAAATGGCCGGTGATCTCGGTGCCGCCCTTGATGATCGCGGCCGCCGCCTCCGGGTGCGGGACCGCGACGCTGAGTCGGTCGAGCTTGGCGAATTCCTTGTCGCCCCAGAGCTTGGCTGAGGCCCATTGCAGGATGCGCGACTGCACCGAGACGCCCACCGCCGGGACCGCGATCCGGTCCTTCTCACCGAAGTCGGCGATGCTCTTCACGGCGGGATTGTTGGTGACGAGGTAGTAGGGAAAGTTGCCGAGCGAGGCGATGCCCTTGACGTTCTGCCGGCCCCGGGTGCGGTCCCAGAGGGTGAAGAGCGGCCCGACGCCGGCCCCCGCGACCTCGATGTTGCCTGACAGCAGCGCGTCGTTGACGGCCGCACCGCCCGAGAGCTGGACGTAGTCGACCTTGATGTCGAGGCCGGCCGCCTTGCCGTGCTTCTCGATGAGCTTCTGATCCTCGACTACGTTGAGGAGCAGGTAGACGACGCCGAACTGCTTGGCGATCCGCAACTGGCCCTCGGCCGCCGCGCCGCCGGCAAGCGACGCGCATAGCGCCAGTCCGCCGAGCAGGGCTCCCGCCAGCCGCCGCGAGAGGAAGGTATGTTGCCTGGTCGTCATCGTATCCGCCGCCGAAATGTCTAGAGAAGCTGTGTTATCTGCAGGCAATTCAGGTGATCCGAGTCGGGAAAGAACCCTGGATCGATGCCGAAGATGGTATCCTGTGTCCCAGGCGGGTCAATAAAAGTGCTGTCTTTATTCGGTTCGTGCCGGAGAATATCAGTGTTTCGCGCTCGGGCTTTCGGAGGGTATTTCTCCCGGCGCGCAATTTAGCGCCGGAAACTCCGCTCCCATGCAGGGAAGTGCCACTTCTTTCGCCGATCCTCCGTGGAGGCGTTGCGGCCTCCGCGGGGACCGGAGCCCGATCGAACGTCCCGGCAAGCATTTCACCCCGGAGCCGGCTCGTCCGGAGGCTATTTCTTTCGTTATCCGCCGAAGATGGAAAGATCGTTTCGTTGATCGCCCGGCCTGAATACGGTTGAATATCGGTCTTCGGGGCGCCGTTGAT
>NZ_BPQL01000041.1 GCF_022179225.1 Methylobacterium goesingense | reverse complement strand
GTCGATGAGGGCGAGGTCCTGCGGCGTCGAGACGATGACCGCGCCGGAGAGGGGAGTCGCCTGGGCCATGGTCAGTTGCGCGTCGCCGGTGCCGGGGGGCATATCGACGATCAGAATGTCGAGTTCGCCCCAGGCGACCTCCCGCAGCATCTGCGTGATGGCCGACTGCACCATGGGGCCGCGCCAGATCATCGCCGTCTCGGGCTCGATCAGGAAGCCGATCGACATCACCTTGATGCCGAAACCCTCCATCGGGGCGAGGAGGCGCTCCTCGATGACCTTGGGTTTCCCGGAGAGCCCGAACAGCTTGGGCACCGAGGGACCGTAGATGTCGGCATCGAGCAGCCCGACCTTCAGGCCCTGGGCCGAGAGCGCCAGGGCCAGGTTGCAGGCGGTGGTCGACTTGCCGACGCCGCCCTTGCCGGAGGCGACGGCCACGATATGGCGCACGCCCGGAAGGGCTGGGCCGGTACGCGGCGGCGGCGGAGCGGCGGGGCGTCCGGGGGCAGGCGGCGGCGGCTGGGCCGGCTGGTTCGGCCCGCGCTCGGAGGTCAGGCTGGCGAAGACGCCTGAGACGCCCGGCGTCGCCAGGATCGCTCCCTCGGCCCGGCGCCGGATCGGCTCGAAGCGCTCGGCTTCGCTCGGGTCGATCAGGATCGAGAACATCACCCGGTTCGTCGGGTCCACCACGACCTGCGACAGCCGCCCGGAGGCCGGCAGCGTGGTCCCGGCGGCATCGACCGTCACGGTCGAGAGGACCGCTAGCACATCGTCTCGGGTGATCGCCAAGGGTCTGGCTCCTTGCCGCGGCGGGCCGGACGGAGGGCCACGGCGCGGACACAATCGGGAGAGGTTCGCACACGCCGCGGCGCAGGCCGTCACGTCCACGGAGAACCCATGCGACAGCACAGCCAGCGCTCCGACGCAAGCGCGGAGGCGCATGACGCGGGGCGACAGCCGGTCGCGCGCCCCTGCTTCGAGCGGACCTCAACCGCGCGCGGTCGCGAATTCGGTTCAGGGTTTGGTAGGGATGTCGCGACGGCACGCAGCCGTGATTGCGTCCTCCAACCGTCCGGCCACGTTCGGTCCCGTGAGATTGTGGCGCCTCCGGCAGGGACGGCGCGAACGGACCGGGATCGTCGCATCGTGCTCGATTGCATTCGCCGCTGGCTCACCACGCCCGAGCGGGCCTTCACACGTCATCCGCGCGGCGAGGTCGCTCTGACCGACCTCACAGTGAGCCCGCGCCTCCTGCGCTTCTCCCGCCCTGTCTCGGCCCGCTACGAGATCGACACGCGCCGTGAGCGCGCGCGCCACCTGCGCCGCACGATCCTGATCGGGCTCGCCTTCCACAACGGCTTCTCTCTCACAACCTGGCTGCTGGCGCCGGAGATACTGCCCCTGGCCCTTGGCCTCCGCCTGGGCCTCGTGACGCCGCTAATCCTGCTCCTGGCCTGGGCCGTGCCCCGGATGCCGGGACCGCGGCGCGAGCGCATGGTCACCGCCACGATGCTGCTCGTGACGGGGGTGCCGATCCTGCTTTTCTGCCTGGGGCAAGGCACCCTGAGCGCCATCGCCTTCGTCGAGTATCCTCTGATGGTGGTGTTCGCCGCGCTGATGCTCGTGCTGCGCTTTCCCCATGCCCTCGTGCTCACGGGCCTCAGCGCGGCAGGCGCCCTCGCGGCCATTGGCTTACGGGGCGACCTGAGCCCCGAGCTCGCCCTCTGCCTCGCCTTCCAGGCGGTGACGGCCAGCGTGTTCGTCCTCTACGGCAACCACCAGATCGAGGGCGTGCGTCGGCGGGCCTACCTCGTCTCTCTGCGCGAGATCCTGCGCTCGGCCGGCCTCGAGCATGACCGGCGCGTCCTCACCGTGCTGTCCGAGACCGACGCCCTCACGGGTCTGGCCAACCGCCGCGCCCTCGATACGGCCCTGGCGGCCTCCGCCGGTGAGACGCGCGGCACGGCCCTCCTCATGATCGACGTGGATCACTTCAAGCGCTTCAACGACGCCTACGGCCATCCGGCGGGAGACGCCTGCCTGCGCCGCATCGCCGAGGCCCTCGCCGGGCAGACCCGTGGCGGGCGCGATGTGGTGGCGCGCTACGGCGGCGAGGAATTCTCGCTGCTGATGCGGGCCTGCGACCGGCGTGGAGTGGAACGTGTCGTCCGGCGCATGAACCTCGCTATCGCTCGCTTGGCCATCCCGCACGCGGACCGGGGCGATGGGCTGTCGCGCATCACCGTGAGCGTCGGGGTCGCGCTCACGGGGCCGGGCCGGGGCGCAGGGCCGGACGAACTCCTGGCCGAGGCCGACGCGGCCCTCTACGAGGCGAAGCGGCGGGGCCGGAACACCCACGTGATCCGGCAGATCGGCGAGGGCGACCTATCCGCCCGCGAGCGGCCGCCCGGTCGCCTGACGGTGCTGCGCCGGCCGGCCGCACGGACGGCACCACCGAAGGTCGTGCCGCTGCGCAATCCCGAAACCAATACCGCCCTGGCTCGTTAAGCACACGAACCGGCGGTGCGCGACCGCGCTGCCGACGCCGATCGACGAGTTGGAGACCACGATCCCATGCACCAGGGCAACCACCGCGACCACGAGGGCGCCAAGAAGCTGTTCGCCCTCATCAAGGACGTCAAGGTCGCGATGATGACCACCGCAGACCAGGACGGGAAGCTCTACAGCCGCCCGATGTGGTGCCAGGAGGCGGACGAGAACGGCGACCTGTGGTTCTTCACCAAGCTGCATTCGCCGAAAACCGCCGAGATCAGCAAGGACAATCAGATCAACCTCGCCTACTCGGACCCGTCGAGCCAGACCTACGTTTCGATCGCTGGCAAGGCCGAGATCATCACCGATCAGCCGACCATCAACGACAAGTGGAGCGAGAGCCTCAAGACCTGGTTCCCCAACGGCAAGGAAGATCCCGAAGTTGCTCTGCTGCGCGTCCACCCCGAGAAGGGTGAGTACTGGGACAGCCCGAACGCCACGATGCTGCATATCTACGGATACGTGAAAGCGGCGCTCACCGGCGAGTCGCCCAAGACCGAGACCAAGAAGGTCGACCTCGCCTGATCGTCGGGCCTGGTCGATAGAATGCGAAGGCGGCGCTCCGCAGTGAGCGCCGCCTTCATCGTTTGGCGGGTCCCCCTGAGGTCGTCGCGGCACAGCCCTGCATCGCGACCGGTTGACTTACCCACGGATGCCATGCGCCTCTCGGCGTCGCCGGCGCGGGGGGCGCCGCCAGAGGGGCCGTGATCCGTACCATGCTCGATCTTGCCACGCGGGTGTACAACCACAGCTTCAAGATCGACCCGATCGTCCGGTCCCTGCTGGACACGGATTTCTACAAGCTCCTGATGGCGCAGACGATCTTCCGCCGCCATCGCGACGCCCGCGTCACCTTCGGGATTCAGAACCGTTCGCGGCAGGTGCGCCTGGCGGATTTCGTCGATGCGGGTGAGTTGCGCGAGCAGCTCGACCACGCCCGCTCCGTCTCCCTGAGCCGCGGTGAATCCACTTGGCTGCGCGGCAACACCTTCTACGGCCAGCGCCAGATGTTCTCGGCCGACTTCATGGACTGGCTCGAGAATTTTCGCCTGCCCGAGTACGAACTGGAGGCGCGGGACGGGCAGTACGTCCTCACCTTTCACGGGCCCTGGCTTGAGACCACCATGTGGGAGGTGCCGGCGCTCGCCATCCTCAACGAGTTGCGCACCCGGGGCGTGGTGCGTCACCTCGGCAAGCTCGACCTTCAGGTGCTGTATGCCCGGGCGATGACCCGGGTCTGGGAAAAGATCGAGCGGCTGCAGCGCCTCCCCGGCCTGTCCATCGCGGATTTCGGGACCCGGCGCCGCCACGGCTTCCTGTGGCAGGACTGGTGCGTCGAGGCCATGCACGAGGCCCTGGGCGATCGCTTCCTCGGCACGTCGAACTGCCTCATCGCCCTACGCCGCGAGGTCGAAGCGGTGGGCACCAACGCCCACGAGTTGCCGATGGTCTACGCGGCCCTGGCCGACGACGATGCGGGCCTCGCCCGGGCGCCCTACGACGTCCTGGCCGACTGGCAGCAGGACTACGCCGGCAACCTCCTGGTGATGCTGCCCGATACCTACGGCACCACCGGCTTCCTGGCGAACGCCCCCGACTGGATGAACGCCTGGACCGGGATCCGCATCGACTCGAAGGACCCGATCGCCGGCGGCGAGGAGGCCATCGCCTGGTGGCGCTCGCGGGGCTCGGACCCGCGCGAGAAGCTCGCGATTTTCTCCGACGGTCTCGACATCGACACCATCGAGGCGATCCACGCCCATTTCCACGGCCGTATGCGGATCGGCTACGGCTGGGGCACCTTGCTCACCAACGACTTCCGGGGTCTTGTCCCGGACGGGCGCCTCGATCCGATCTCCATCGTCTGCAAGGTGATCGCCGCCGACGGCCGGCCCACCGTGAAGATCTCCGACAACCCGTCGAAGGCGATCGGCCCGGCCGAGGAGATCGCGCGCTACACCCGCGTCTTCGGCATCGAGAGCCAGCCCGCAATGCCGGTCCTGGTCTGACGGACGCTCACCCCGGGGACTGGACGATGACCCCGTACCAGCCGAGCCCCGCATAGGTCTCGTAGCCCGGCGTGCGGTGGAAGGCGACGATCCGCCCGGTCCGGGGATCGAGATCGGCGCCGCTCGCCCGGCCGTTGACGGCCAGCGGCAGGGTCTCCTCCAGCACGCCGCGTCCGTCCGAGGCCGCGATGACGCGATGGCGCGCATCGACGAGGAGGACCCGGGTGCGAGCCTTGTCCTCGCCCGATACCCGCACGCCGTCGACGATGGCGCGGGCCTGGGCCTGCCAGTCGAAGTGGATGGCCAGGACACCGATCGGCCGGGCCCGGCTGTCCCCATCGGCGCGCACGCTGGCGCAGTAGGTCGCGACCTGCGCTCCGCCGAGGCCGGGCTGGCCGGCCACATCCGCGGCGACGTAGGCGTCCCCGTCGGGCAGCGCGACCGCACGCCGAAACCAATCCTGATCGGCGACGTTTCGCCCGACGAGGCCGGGATAGCGGTCCGGCCGGCCGTGGGCGAGGACGTTGCCCTGCAGGTCGCAGAGCCAGAGGTCGAGATAGACCGTGTAGGCGTCGAGGATGATGCCCAGGCGCCGGGTGGCGTGGGCCATCGCCTCGGGCGTCGGCGCCGCGGCGCAGGCCACCAGGGCCGCGTCGGTGGCCCACCAGCGCACGTCGCAGGTGCGCTCGTAGAGATTCCGGTCGATGAGTTCGACCGCGTTGAGGGCAAGATCGATCAACCGGTCGGTCTGCGATCCCTCGGCGAAGCTCCGGACCCGGACCTGAAGGCTGGCGATGCGGTTCGACAGTTCGACCTCCAGGGCGCGGGCTACATTCTCCACCTCCGCGCCGATTGCCCGCACTTCCTGCGCCACCACAGAGAAGCCAAGGCCCATCTCGCCTGCGCGGGCCGCCTCGATCAACGCGTTGAGGGCCAGCATCTTCACCTGTCCGGTGATCGCCTGGATGCGCCGGCTCTTGTCGAACGAGATGCGCTGGAGTTCGGCGATCTCGGTCGCGATTCCGCTCAGGCTCGTCGCGTTGGCCGAGGAGGAACCGGCGCCAGCATCCATCGCCGTCTCGTGCAAAACCACCTCCCGCTTTCGTCGGATGCCATCCGTCGCCGTTCGTCACTGTGACTTACGAAAACAAGCTTATCGCCCGATTAAAATCCGGACTCGGCACAATCTCGTCGCGTATCTCGACAGCCTAAGCGGATGCTGCGACTTGGACAGCTTGGCGATCGACAGAAATCGACAAATACATCGCCCCGTTTTGCCAAAGTCGATTGCGTCCGTACCCGCCCGACGCGCCAGCAAAATTTCCGTCGGCGGAAGACGTGTATTGGTATCGCACGGCAAAGCGGCCGATCTTCACGTCGGCCCAAGCGACGAGACCACGGCACCCTGACCGAAAAACGCAGGGACACGGCGTCGGATACGACGTTTCCGATCCCGTTGCCGGAGTAGCGGTCCGCTTCAGCTATGCCGTGGATGCAGATGAAGGGTATCCAATCACGGTTTCGCGACGAGACGAACCGTCCGAAGGGATCGTTTTTCACGAGCGCTTTGTTCTCCTCGCGGTGGTGCCCACATGCGTGCGGTCCCGCGCGTCGCGTCTGGAACACGGAACCGGAATGGCCCTGCGATCAAACCCGAAGCCGTCCCTCGTGCCGCCACGACCGACACGCATCTCGGCCGCCGCCACGCCGCCCCAGACCCTGACCTCGCCCTTCATCATGACCGCCCTGATCATGGTGGGCCTGTATGTCGGACGCGACGTCCTGATCCCGATCGCCATCGCGATCTTGCTCTCCTTCGTGCTCGGCCCGTTGGTCAACCTGCTCCGGCGCTGGCATTTCGGACGGTTCCTGTCGGTGGCGACCTCCGTACTCCTCGCCCTCGGCACGGCAGCCGCCCTGGCGACCCTGATCGGCGTGCAGATCGCCGATATCGCCAAGGACGTTCCGCGCTATCGCAGCACCATCGAGCGCAAGATCGAGGGCCTGAACGACACCCCGGCGGGGCGGATTGCCGGCTACGTCGCCAGCATCGGCCGGACGATGCACGAGAGTCATGAGGAGAAGGCGCCCGAAGCCGCCCCGAAACCGGAGCCGCAGGCCGGTCCGGCGCCCCCCGAGAAGGCGATCCTGGTCGAGGTCAAGGAGCGGGCGCCGGGCCCCGTGACGCTGGCGGGCACGCTGCTTTCGCCGATCCTGCATCCGCTGGCCACCATCGGCATCGTGTTCGTGGTGCTGCTCTTCCTGCTGATGCAGCGGGAGGACCTGCGCGACCGGATGATACGGCTCGCGGGCTCCAGCGACCTCCATCGCACCACGGTGGCGATGGACGACGCCGCCAAGCGCCTCAGCCGCTACTTCCTGGTCCAGCTCGGCCTCAACGCCTCCTTCGGGATCGTGGTCGGCGTCGGGCTCTACTGTCTCGGCGTGCCGAACCCGGTCCTGTGGGGCATCTTCTCGGCGCTGATGCGCTTCGTGCCCTATATCGGCGCCTTCGCCTCGGCCCTGTTTCCCCTGGCCCTGGCGGCGGCAGTCGATCCCGGCTGGTCGATGGTGATCGGGACGCTGATCCTGTTCCTGATCCTGGAGCCCCTGGTCGGGCACTTCATCGAGCCGATGCTCTATGGCCAGTCCACCGGTATGTCGCCCTTCGCCGTGCTGGTCTCGGCCCTGTTCTGGACCTGGCTCTGGGGACCCGTCGGCCTGCTCCTGTCGACGCCGCTGACGGTCTGCCTCGTGGTGCTCGGGCGCCATGTCGACAAGCTCGAGTTTCTCGACGTGCTGTTCGGCGACCGCCCGGCCCTGACGCCGGTCGAGAACTTCTACCAGCGCATCCTGGCCGACGATCCGGAGGAGGCGCAGGAACATGCCGACCTGATCCTCAAGACCTGCTCGCTCACGGCCTACTACGATGAGGTCGTGGTGAAGGGCCTCGAACTCGCCGCCCGTGACGCCGCCCGCGGCGTGCTCACCACGGAGCAGAAGAGCGACATCCGCGCCAGCGTCGGCGGCCTCATCGATGAACTGGCCGACCGTGACGACCTGCGCAGCGACACCGAGGCGAAGGCCGATCCCGACGCGCCGCGTCCCGAGCCGCTGCCGGAGGCGTGGCGGACCACCGGCACGGTGCTGTGCGTGGCCGGGCGCAGCTTCGTCGACGAATCCGCCTGCGCGATCCTGGCCCAGCTCCTGGCCAAGCGCGGGATCGGGGCCCGGGTGGTGCCCTTCGCCGACGTGGCCCGGGCGCGGATCGGGGATTTCGACCCCGGCCCGGCCAAGCTCGTCTGCATCGTGTCGATGGCGATCAACGGCGAGCCCAAGCACCTGCGCCGGCTGGCCGAGCGCCTGCGCCGCAAGCTGCCGGGCACCTGCTTCGTCCTTGGCCTGTGGCAGGCGGACGATGCGAGCCTCGACGAGGCGACCCGGCACAGGGCGGTCGATGCCGACATCCACGTCTCGTCCCTGCGCGCGGCCGTGGAGGCCGTGGTGGCGACCGCGCAGGGCAAGCGTGCCCCGGACACGATGCCGGCCAAGCCCGGGGGCGAGTTCGCCCGCGTGCAGCCCATGCCGGCCTGACGTCCATACCCGCCTGACGCCCATGCCGGCCTAACACCGCCCACAGGACCGTTTGGGGCTTGACCGGCGGCCCTTCCGTCCGCTTCGCTTGCCCGCGTATCGGTAAGGGGAAGGCTCGATGAGCGTCGTCGATCTCGCGCGGTTCATGGACGATCTCGCCACCGCCTCGGGGCAGGCGATCCTACCCTTCTTCCGGGCCGCGTTCGGCATGGACGACAAGGCCCGGGGCGGGGCGGCCTTCGATCCCGTGACGGAAGCCGACCGGGCCGCCGAGGTGGCGATGCGCGGTATGATCCGGCGCCATCTGCCGACCCATGGCATCCTGGGCGAGGAATTCGGCTCGGAAAATCTCGATGCCGAGTGCGTGTGGGTACTCGATCCCATCGACGGGACCCGAGCGTTCGTCGCCGGCCTGCCGACCTGGGGCACGCTGATCGGCCTGACCCATCACGGCGCGGCGGTGCGTGGCCTGATGCACCAGCCGTATCTGGGCGAGATGTTCTCCGGCGATGGTGCGCAGGCCCGCCTGCGGTCTCCCCGTGGCGAGCGCAAGCTGCTGAGCCGCCGCGGCACCGCCCTCGACCAGGCGGTCCTCGCCACCACCGACCCGCGCCTGTTCGCCGAGGGCGCGGAGCGGGAGCGCTACCTCGCCCTGGAGGGCGCGGTGCGCCTCTCCCGCTACGGCACCGACTGCTACGCCTATTGCATGCTGGCGGCCGGACAGATCGACCTGGTGGTGGAGGCCGGGCTCAAGCCCTACGACATCGTCGCGCTGATCCCGATCATCGAGGGGGCCGGCGGCATCGTGACGACTTGGGACGGCGGGCCGGCAATCGGCGGCGGGCGCATCGTCGCCGCCGGGGACCCGCGCCTGCACGAGACGGCCCTGCGTCATCTGAACCCATAAGGTTCAGGCCTCCAGGCGCTCGCGCTCGGCCGGCTCCGCCGCGTCCGAGCCCGGCATGAAGGCGTCGAAGGCCGCCCAGAAATCCTGCCGGATCGCGTCGCGTTCGGACAGGATCTCATGGCGCGCGTCCGGCAGCACGAGGATGTGCCCCGCCCGCAGGCCGCGGGCGAAGCGCTCGGTGGTGCGGGTGCCGCAGACAGGGTCGGCCCCCGCCGCCACGATCAGGGTCGGCACCATGATCCGCCCCGGCACGCGCGGATCGGAAAGGCGCCGCATCGCCCGGAAGGCGCCCGCGAGCCATGCGATACTAGGATCGCCGACGGCGCCGGCGCCGACGTCCCGGGCGGCGGCCGCGTTGCGGGCGTAGCGCTCCGGATCCCGGCAGAGGCGGTTGTTCGGGTAGGGCTTGGTGGCGATCGAGACGGCGGAGCCGAAGGGGATGTAGCGCCGCCCCCAGCCGATCGCGTGCAGGATACCGGCGAGAAGCGCCGCGCCGGCGGGCCAGCGCACCATCCGGATGGACAGCATCGGCGCCACGGTGACGATGCGGCGGAAGGGCAGCCAGCCATCGAGGGCGCCTGTGAGCGCCACGGCGCCGCCCATGGAATGGGCGAGGCAGAGATGCGGATGCGGCATCAGGGGGCGCAGGATCGCCTCCTCGATCGCCTTCAGGTCCCTCCGGTAATCGTCGAAATGGGCGACGTGACCGCGGTGCGGATCGTCGACCTGGCGCTGCGATTCGCCCTGGCCGCGCCAGTCGAAGGCCACCACGGCGAAGCCGCGCCCGCGCAAGTCCGCGATCGTCTCGTAGTACTTCTCGATGAACTCGGCCCGACCTTGGAGCAGGCAGACGGTGCCCTTCACGAGCCGTGTGGTCGGGCGCCAATGGGCGGCCCGCAGCTCGACCCCATCGTCGGTGCGCACCGCCTTCAGGGCGCCGCCAGGAGGCACGGGATTGTCGGGCGTCGAGCGCAGGGTCAGCATCGGGGAAGTCTCGCGCAGAGTAGGATACCGAAAAATTTGGCCTCGCGGCGCATCCAGGCTCTTGCGAGGCCCAAATGGCACGCCGATATCACGGGAGCACCGGCCGATACGGCGGTGCGACTGGTCCGGCCCTTGGGCGGACCCGAAACCAACATGTTGCTTCTTATGGAGAATGTGTGATGCGTCAGTTCGACCTTGCTCCCCTGTATCGCTCCACCGTCGGCTTCGACCGCTTGTTCTCGGCCCTCGATCAGTTCGTGAGCGCCGACGCGGCCCCGACCTACCCGCCCTACAACATCGAGCGCACCGGCGAGAACGCCTACCGGATCACGGTGGCGGTGGCCGGCTTCACGGACTCCGATCTCGCGATCGAGGTCAAGGAGAATGCGCTGACGCTGAAGGGCGAGCGCAAATCCGACGCCGCCAAACCGGTGGAATTTCTGCACCAGGGCATCGCGGCCCGCGCCTTCGAGCGCCGGTTCCAGCTCGCCGACTATGTCCAGGTGACGGGTGCCACCCTCGAGAACGGTCTCCTGCACATCGACCTCGTCCGCGAGATTCCGGAGGCCAAGAAGCCGCGCCAGATCCAGATCGCCTCGGGCAGCGCCACTGCCGCCCCGGTGATCGAGGGCTCGGTGCAGCAGGCTGCGTGACGCCGTGCGACCTGTCACGCCGTAACCCGATAGCGTGACGCCTGCGAGCGCCCCGGTCGACCGACCGGGGCGTTTTCGCGTCCTCAGTAATCGTCGAGCCAGTTGCGGCTCGGCTCCTTGCAGCGATAGCCGACGAAGCAGTGCGGCGTGTCGCCGGCCGGGACGAAGGCCGGGATCGTGATCTCGGTGACCTCGCAGAAGCTGCGGTCGCGCACGAAGCGGTCATAGGTCTGGCCGCCGGTGCCGAGCACGAGTCCGCCGCTGCGGTCCACGAGCGCCTTGGCCTGGCGGCACGACATCTCCGGCGTGGCGGGACGTTGGGCCAGGGCAGGCCCGGCCGGGATCGCGAGGGCAAGGAGGACGATCGGAAGCCGCATGCCGGAGGCTTCGGTGCGCATGGCGCCGGCCGCCGGGCCGGCGAGCGATCGGTGTCGACCAGGCAGGGCGGCGTCGTGCTGATCCTGGGGCGATCGCCGAGGGCGGACGAAGGAAAGCCAAGCGACCCCTTGCCGGAAGGCAGGCTGCATCGCGGGTGGCGACGCGTGTCGCGTTAGGAACCGCCCAAACACTAAAATTCTATCGATCCGTCGCATCATAGGGCAATAGATCCAAACTATATTGGACAAAGACTAGAAATAGGCCCCAGCACCAATAAACTGGTAGGCCTTCGCGCTTCAGGAAATGCATATCATGTCGACCATTGGCACAAATCCAAGTTTGATGTCCCTTGGGCGGCCAGCGTCGTTCCTGGCAAAGGTTGTGGCCAAACCCCTTCCGGAAACAACTCCGGCTGTAGACGCATCGTCGAAGGACAGCGCGCCGCCGCCCCCCAGTGCGGCATCCCCTGCACCCGCTCCGATTGGGTCACCGAATGCCACGCGCGGTGTCATGTCTCTCAGCGGCATTCTCACCCTGCAAACGTCACCCCCCGGGGCACGGCCTGTCGCCGCCCCGAACTACGCGAGCGCAGCGTACAAGACGTCCGATGAATCCCTGGATGCGCCGACGGTTCTGACACCGGCGGTCCCGAACACCATCCACGTCGCTCTCAAGGAAACCGACATGGCCAGCGCAGGGGTAAACCTTCAGAACGTCCAAACCAATCGTCAGTCGATCGTATCGTCGGGGCAAGGTCTAGCGAGGCAGTCCGCACAAGCCTTTACGAAAGTCTTTGCTTGACCTCCCTGCTCGGGATGTTTGCTCTGGGGTGTCGCGTGACCATGACGCCCCCGGATGAAGCATCGTCCATTGATTGAAAGTCCGGCGCGCCGGACTCCGGACTAGAGACGCCACTGCCCTTTCGGAGCCTGACGGCCTCGCCGCCAGCCTCATGACGGGCACGCGGCCCCAAACGGCACCGTCCGCCGCCATTCTGGCCCTCCGCAGGTGCGACTTGGCAAGCTAACGCTTCGCCCTGCTGCGCTATTTGATAGGCCGCAGGTTTCAGCTGCAAAACCGGCGACCGTTTTTGTGAAACCTGCTTAGAGATCTCCGAAGATCAATTGCCCCTGCGGACTAGGCGGCCGGGCCGTATTCGTCCGCTTGACGGCCGATTTCGCGGATTTCGATGCACGACGCGGAGCCGGCGGGCGCTTGGCCACCGGGTCCGAGCGCATCCTGGCCTTGGCCCGGTCGCGGGCCACCGCCTCGGGGGCGTGGGGATCGTCGTCGAGCCACTTGCCGTGCTTGATCACCTCATTGACCCGGCCCTGGTTCACCCCGACCTTGAAGGCGATCTCCTGCTGGGTCATGCCGGTGGCGGCGTGCAGGTCCAGGATGGCGCGGGCGAGGTCCGGTGTCATCTTCTGGCCGGTGAGGCGGCGGGCGGGCTTGATCGTGCGGGTCGCCCGGTCGCGCGCGCGCAGACGCTCCAGCAGGGCGAGCGCCATGTGCATGCCGTGCTCGCGCAGGGAGTCCTCGAATTCCTTCAGCGTCGCCATCGTCGGAATCCTCGTCGCCGCGGAAGTCCCGTAAAAGTCCGGACCCGCGACTGTTTCATCAACGCCACCGAACCGCCCGGGTTGCGCATCGTTCATCAGGGTTGAGCCGGCACGCAGGGCGTGACAACCGGCGAATGCCGTCATCCACCGGTATTCGCGCGCCGGTTCGCGACGAAGACTGGATGCGGTCCCCGAGCGAGGGCGGACGCCCCCGCGACGGGCGGTTGGCCACCGGCGCGCGCTTCGGCTAAACCGCCGGTCCCGCCGCGGTTTTGCGAGGAGTCCCGCCCGATGATCAGCCCGATCGTTTCCGTCCCGCGCACAGGTCCGGCGCCCGGCACGCCCGCCCTGGTGGACGCCCTGGAGGACGGTGCGGTCCTGATGTTCCCGGACCTCGACTTTCCGCTGAGCGCCTTCGAACAGCGCTTCGTCGAGCGGCCCTTCGCGGACGGCAAGGCCAAGAACGTCAACATCCGGGGCGCCGCATCCACCCTGCGGGGGGCGGCAGGCACGCCCGAGGAGCAGGAGGCCCTGCGCCAGGTGCTGATCCGCTACCGGGGCTTCGCCGAAGCGCTGGTCGCCGAGCACCTGCCGGCCTACGCCGGCAAGGTCACGTTCGCCGGCACCTCCTACCGGCCCTTCGACGTCGATCGGCGCAAGATGAGCTGGCGCCGCGACGACACCCGCCTGCACGTGGACGCGTTCCCGTCGAACCCGATCGGCGAGAAGCGAATCCTGCGCATCTTCCGAAACATCAACCCGGACGGACAGCCGCGCCACTGGCGGGTCGGCGAGGACTTTTCCACGATGGCGGAGAAGTTCCTGCCGCGCCTGCCCGGCTACTCGCCGCTCTCGGCCCGGATGCTGGCTGCCCTCAAGATCACCAAGGCCCGGCGCTCGGAATACGACCACCTGATGCTGCACCTGCACGACGCCCTGAAGCAGGACATGACCTACCAGGAGACGGCGCCCCAGGCCGACGTGCACTTCGCCCCCGGCCAGACCTGGGTGACCTTCTCGGACCTCGTCATGCACGGCGCCATGGGCGGTCGCTACATGCTGGAACAGACCGCCTACCTCCCGGTGTCCGACCAGGCCCGTCCCGAGCGCAGCCCACAGCGCCTCCTCGCCAAAGCGCTCGGCCGCGCCCTACGCTGATCCCCGACACGCCCCCACGGAGTCCCACCGATGATCCTCGAAATCGCCCAGATCGACGTCAAGCCCGGCATGGAAGCCACGTTCGAGGCCGGCATCGCCGAGGCCTCGGCGATCTTCAAGGCGGCCAAGGGCTGCCGCAGCTTCGCGGTGCGGCGTTCCGTCGAGAAGCCGCAGCGCTACCGCCTCCTCATCGAGTGGGAGACCCTGGAGAACCACACCGTCGACTTCACGGGCTCGCAGGCCTGGAAGGATTACCGCGCGATGGTCTCGCCCTGCTTCGAGGCGCCCCCCAGCGTCGAGCACACGGAACTGACGCTGCAGGCCTTCTGAGACGGCGGGCAAGACGGACCAGGGGTCCCCGGCGTCGGGCGGCCCCGGTCGCGCGGCCTCAGGGGCCGGAGCCACGCACCATCATCTTGAGCCGATCGTCGAGCCGCTTGACACGCACCCGGATGCCGCGCTCGGCGCAGGCGCCAAGGGTCTCGCCGGCGAAGAAGCCGAAGCGCTCGGCCCGCGCGCGGCATTCCAGCACCGGCGGCAGGGCGACGACGAGCCCGCTCGGCACCACCAGTAACACGAGGTTCACGAACAGGGACGTCTTCCAGCCGAGGCTGATGCCACGGCCCGACGCCGCCCCGTCATCCGCCCGCGCGGCGGCGAACATGCGGGTGGCACCCCCCTCCGGCGCCTCTCGAGAGCGGCGCATCTCCACCTGAGAGCGGCGCCATGCCGCCTCCGCCCCGGGATGAGGGCGGTCCCGATCGGGGCTCGGAGCAAGGGGCGGCAGACTCGGCGCGGCTAAGGACGCGGCTTCGAGCAATTTGACGTCGACGGCGTTTGACGGGCGTCTCATGGCTCTCTCGGGTGGTTCGTTCGATGGCGCCGAACATGTCATACCAAAGCCGCTTGATCGCTTCCGGCGATCCCTGCGGGATCGGGTTCGGGATGGCGGATTTAGGCTTCGCTCAAGCGCCGCGCGGGCTTGCCGATGGGTCATTCGCTTCGACCAAGCGGATGACCCATCGGCGGATGACGTATCAGCGGATCCCGTTGGCGATGGTTCGGAGTTGGTCGTCGAGGGAGAGGGCCCGCCCGGCGAGGTCGCGCCGGGCACAGGCGCTGCCGCGCAGCATCTCGGGTATCCAGGAAGCCTGCATCCAGTCGCTCCGGAACCAGGAGGCCTGCGCGCCCCCGCGGCAATCGGACAGCAGGGCCGTGCCGAGCAGGAAAGCCATGGGCCCGAACATCAGCGCCAGCTTCAGGAGCCCGAACAGGCCGAGGCCGCCCCGGCGGGCGCGGCGTGGCGGGTCGCTCCGCGCGGGCCGTGCCGGCCAAGGCTGGGCGGGGGCGTCGTCCTGGGGCGGGGTGTCGGCACCGAACTGGTCCCGATAGTAGGCTTCGAGCTTGCTGGGCTTCATTCCGGGCATCCACGGCATGAAATCGACGGCATGAAATCGACGGCACGGGATCGGACTGCCATCAAGGCTCCGATCCTCGCCGGGCCTGGTAAAGGTGCGCCGAACGTCCGCCCGTTTGCCAGGACGCCGGCGCCACAACCTCGAGATGTGGTTTCGAAGATCCTCCCGCGAACCGGCGGTTTCGACGGACGCCGGTGATAGCGCCGCGCGGACTGCGTACCTCGGGAGCCCGGTTCCACTCAGCGTCCGAGCGATCCGCGCCCATGATCCAGCCGAAACCATGTGAGGCGGCATCCCGGCCAGCCGCTTTGGGTGGGGCTCGCCCCGGTCCGTCCCTCCGCGTGGTCTCACCGCGCGGCGACGACGGATCGACGACCGAGGCGCGGCGCGATGCCCGCTCCATTCGAACAGGGCCTACGATCGGATCGCGTGGTTTCCTCCTGTCCGCCGTCGGAGAGCGGCGGCATCGAAGCGGACAAGGCCGCCGAAATGTCGCGCGCCCTTCGGATGCTGTCACGCTGCTCCCGCCGATGCTCAGTCGCGCCCGCCTGTCGCATGGCGCGCGAGGACGCGTCCCAGTGCCCAAAGGAGGGTATCGATCGCACGGACCAAGACCGGCCGCTCGCTGCCATCGATTTCCTGGATGGCTTCCCGTGTCTCCAGCGCGAGGGTGGCGGCGCGTTCCAACGCGGAACCGCCCGCATCGGGCGCGATGAACAGCGCACGATCCTCGATGTGCCCGTCGAGCTTGCTCTCCGTGATGTCGATGAGGATGCCTCGGCCCTGCATCTCGCCCGTCACGGCGTTCCGTTCGTAGCGCCCCCGTCCCAAGACCCACCGCACCTCATTGGGGCGTGGTGTCGTGCGGTACTCCATGACGAAGAGGCCGCCGTGCTCGATCGAGCGGCCGATTCTGTCCCGGAAGAGTTCCCGGTCGCCGGGGTGGATGGCTCTGAGGAAGTTCACGAGGAGGAACCCCTCCGCTGCCTTCGCTGCATCGAGGCCGAATAAAGCTGCAGCCGCCTCATCCACGATGTAGTGATGTACGCTCTGTCCGGTCTGCCACGTACCGACGTTCGAAGCCGCCAGGGCTTCCGGTATATGTGCGGGCACGGCTCGCATCATAAGTTGTGACACGATTTTTTACCCCCGCACCTGAAGCCCCCATACAAATTCCTAAGAAGGGCATAAGTTGCAGGACCCGCAGGATCGCGGCAACGCTGTAAGCACTTTGTTGCAAACTTGTGATGCGGTCCGAATTGGGAGGGATTAATGCGATGACGCCCGATTCGAGGCTGGAGCAATCTTTCTCACATTTATCAGTGGAGCTGTTGCACCGGATCGCCGGTGTTCTTGATGTTCCCATCGAAAATTTCAATACGCATCGCGCCGCGCGCGTATTGTACACGGATAATAACGATCAATCGTGGCATCTTGCGCGAAACGGGTGTGGAGGCATCATCGTTCGCCACATCAGCGGCGTCGGCTGCGATCGATGCGTTGCCGACAGGACGGTGCTGGATTTTCTTCTGGTCGAGAAAGACACACCTCAGGGCGTCGTCGTGGCCACCCTCATCGACCAACTTCTGGTGGCGCATCTCGCGGACGGAATCACCTCTCTTCCCCATGCCGCATCGAACCTGCCGGACGGTGGATGAGCTGCCGCTTTCAGTAAGCGCCGAGCGCCGGATGTTTCCCACGCCAGCGACGGTAGCGGCTGTCCGCTGCGGTTTCGACGGAGGCCGGTGACAGCGCCGCGCGGACTGCGTACCTAGGGAGCCCGGTTCCACCCAGCGTCCGAGCGATCCGCGCCCATGATCCAACGCCCTCTCCGCATCGGCACGCGCGGCAGCCCTATGGCACTCGCCCAGACCGGAATGGTCCGCGACCAGATCGTGGCGGCCAATCCGGGGCTCGAGACCGAAATCGTGGTGGTCAACACGGTGGCCGACCGCATCCTCGATCGCCCCCTGTCGGAGATCGGCGGCAAGGGCCTGTTCACCAAGGAGCTGGAACAGGCGCTCTACGCCGACGTGGTCGACGTCGCGGTCCACTCCATGAAGGATGTCGAGACCTGGCTTCCGGACGGGCTCGTCATCGCCTGCATCCTGGAGCGGGACGACCCGCGCGACGCCTTCCTGTCGCCACGCGCGGCGGGCTTTGCCGACCTGCCGGCGGGCGCCCGGGTCGGCACCTCGTCCCTGCGCCGCGCCGCCCAGGTGCTGATGCGCCGCCCCGACCTGCGGATCGTGCCCCTGCGCGGCAACGCCAACACCCGGATGCGCAAGCTGGAGGAGGGGACCTGCGACGCGACCCTGCTGGCACTCTGCGGCCTCGAGCGTCTCGGCATGGCCGACATGGCCCGCAGCGTCCTCGCCGTGGAGGAGATGCTGCCGGCGGTGGCGCAGGGAGCGCTCGGCATCGAGTGCCGCGAGGCGGACGCGGCAGTGCGCGCGCTCCTCGACCCCCTGGTCTCGGCGCGCGCCACGGCCGAACTCGCCGCCGAGCGGGGCCTCCTAGCCGAACTCGACGGCTCCTGCCGCACGCCCATCGCCGCCCTGGCGCGGATCAGCGGCGACACCCTCGACCTCGACGGCCTGCTGTTCCTACCCGACGGCAGCGCCCATTGGGCAGTGCGGCGCTCCGGTGCGGTCTCGGACGCGGCCCGGATCGGCCGGGAGGCCGGCGCCGAACTCAAGCGGGCCGCGGGCGACACCTACGCGCGGCACCTCCAGTAGGGCAGGTCCCATAGGCCGGGGGCAACCGGCCGAAGGGCGCGTTGGAGAACCGGGTTCAGCCCACGGCGCGCAGGGCGAGCGGCTCATGAAAGGCGAGCGGCTCCTGCAGGGGATGCGGCTCCTGCCGCCCCTGCATCATCGCACCGGCGAGGTCGATCACGTCCTGGATCCGGAAGGGCTTGTTGAGGAAGACGCTTCCCGGCACGGCGCGCCGGTCGCTGCGCCCCCCCGTGGAGGTATAGATCACCGGCTGGCCGGGATTGAGGGTGCGGTAGGCCTCCGCCACGGCCCAGCCGTCGATGAGGCCGGGCAGATTGATGTCCGTGATCAGCAGCGCCAGGTCGGGCGCGCGGGGATGGGAGCCCGCCTGCCGGATCGTGGCCAACGCAGCCTCGCCGCTGGACACCGAGACCACGCCGATGCCGCGCCGCTCGCACAGGCCCGTGAGCATGTCGAGCAGCAGGTAATTGTCTTCCACGATGAGCACTTGACGCTGTCGCATCGGTCGCACCAACTCTTTGCAGCGCCGAATTAGTCCGATATTCGTTAAGCACGGATCAACGGGCTCCGTGTTTCCGCCCTCGCGCGCGCATCGGACGGCGCACGGAAACACCCTCGGACGACGCCATTGGACGACGCCATGCCGACCCCGTCGCCGGTTTCTTCGCCTATACCTTCGCCGGACGCCGGCACGGCGCACGATGCCGCGCGGCTGCCGCCCAGCGACCGTCGGCCCGTCTACGATCCCGGGACCCTGGCCGAACTCGACGGCATCTTCGGGCAGGCGCGCCTGCTGGACCTCCTCGCGCGCCTGAAGGGCGAGATCGCGCAGCGACTGCAGGCCGGCGTGGCCGAGCGTGCCACCCTGGGCCACGACGCCCACACCCTGCTCTCGGTGAGCGGCTCCCTCGGCTTCTTCGACCTCTCGCAGCGCTGCTCGGAGCTGGAACAGGCCTGCCTGCGCGGGTCCGACCTCGACGCCTCCCTGGACGCCGCCCGCGCCGCCGCGACCCGCGCCGTCGCGGCGATCGACGTCATCGCCGCGACGGCGCGAGCCGCGACCCCGGCCTGAGAGGGGAGCCACAAGGCGTTGCCGAAACGCAACAGCTTGACTGCAATCGACAACGCGGCGCGCCAGGACGCGGCGCTGCCGCAATCGCGGCCGATGAGCGCCGGGCCGGGCGCTGCGGCGCAGGGTCCGCGAGATGCCGATCTCGGGACACTGATCTCGCCAACCGTGGATCCGGCGAAACCTGATACAGGCGGATCCGGGGGCGTCATGGCTAACGGAACCTTCGCTTAACCGAGTCCGACTAAGTACCGGTCCCGACAAGCCCCCCGGGGGCATGCGGCGACGAAGCCGGCCTTCCCCTCGCACGGCCGGCGGGATCTGCCCGAGGAGAACAGGATCATGTCCATGACTGCGCGCTTGCGCGTGTTTCCGCTGGCGGCCGCCCTCTGCGCGGCCCTCAGCGTCGCCGCCTGCACCAACGACAAGGATCTGGCCGACGCCTCCGGCTTCGGCGGGGGCCTGAACGGGGGCGCCAACACGCCCGGCAGCGCCCAGGACTTCGTGGTGAATATCGGCGACCGCGTGTTCTTCGAGTCCGATTCCACCGACCTGACGCCCACCGCCACTGCCACCCTCGACAAGCAGGCGAACTGGCTGCAGCGCTACCCGCGCTACACCTTCCTGGTCGAGGGCCACGCCGACGAGCGCGGCACCCGCGAGTACAACTTCTCGCTCGGCGAGCGCCGGGCCCAGTCCGTGAAGGATTATCTCGCCTCGCGCGGCATCGCGAACGGCCGCATCCGCACCGTCTCGTACGGCAAGGAGCGCCCGGTGGCGGTCTGCAACGACATCTCGTGCTGGTCGCAGAACCGCCGCGCCGTCACCGTCCTCGATCGCGGCGGCGCCGGCTCGTAGGGTCGCCAGCCGGACCGGTCAGGCCCGACTTTTGCCCCGGACGGGTGCCACTGCTATCCGGCACCCTTCCGCCAACCGATCATCGGTGACGATTGTCATGCTCCGTCGCTTCCTCCTCGCCACCGCCCTGTGCGCGGCCAGCCTCGTCCCGGGCGCCCTCTCCGGAGCGCGGGCGCAGGACGCGTCCGACTTCGTGGTGCGCCTGAACCGGCTGGAGAATCAGTCGCGGCAGACCGCCGGACAGATCGAGACGCTCCAGCACGAGAACCGGCAGCTGAAGGAACAGCTGCGCAAGTTCCAGGAGGACGTCGAATTCCGCCTGCAGGAGGCCAAGGGCGGACGCTCAGGGGCGCCGGCGGCCAGTCCGTCGGGCACAAATCCGGGCGCGGCCAAGCCCCAGAAGCGTAGCGACGCCTTCGACCCCGACCAGAACCCCGGCCGCCCCGGCGCGCCGATGCCACTGGGCACCACGACGCCGTCCTCCGCTGTGGCCGAGGCGCCGCGCGGCCGCAGCGTGCCCCCCACCGTGGTGGACCCCGACGACGAAGAGCCGGGCCTGACCCCGCCCGGGCTCGGCGGCCCCGTCGACCTCTCGCCCCCCGCCCGGGTTCCGACCACCGGCGCGCTGCCGAGCCCGGCCCGCGCCCCGAGCGTGGCCTCCACGGGCTCGGGCGACGCGCGCGCCGATTACGAGGCGGCCTACGCCTACATCCTCCAGCGCCAGTACGAGCAGGCGGAGATGGGCCTGCGCCAGTTCATCCAGTCGCACCCGCGCGACGCCCTGGTGCCTTCCGCCACCTACTGGCTCGGCGAGAGCTACCTGCAGCGCAACCGCAACCGCGAGGCGGCCGAGCAGTTCCTGAAGGTCTCCACCGACTATGCCCGCTCGGCCCAGGCGCCCGACGCCATGCTGAAGCTCGGCGCCTCCCTGAACGCGCTCGGCGCCCGCGAGCAGGCCTGTGCGACGCTGGCCGAACTCGAGCGCAAGTTCCCCTCCGCCAGCACATCCGTCCGTCAGGGCGTCGCGCGCGAGCAGAAGCGCGCGCGCTGCGCCGCCTGAGCCCGCAAGATCTGCTCCCGAGCGACGCCGCGATCGCAGCAGCGCTCCGGCCCTACCTCGCGGGCCGCGCGGCGCCGGTGTTGCTCGCGGTCTCGGGCGGTCCCGACTCGACCGCCCTGCTGGCCGCCTGCGCGGCCTACGGCGCCGAGACGCCCGTCCACGCGGCGACCGTGGACCATGGCCTGCGCCCCGAATCCGAAGCGGAGGCCCGTGCCGTGGCCGCCCTGTGCGGCAAACTCGGCGTCCCTCATCGGATCCTCGCCTGGACTGGGCCGAAGCCCGCCCACGGCCTTCAGGCCGCCGCCCGCACCGCGCGCTACGACCTTCTGGCGCGCCACGCCGTTACGATCGGCGCGGACCTCCTGCTCACCGGCCACACTCGCGACGACCAGGCCGAGACCGTGCTGATGCGCCTCCTCGCCGGGAGCGGACCAGCGGGCCTTGCGGGCATGCGGCGCGAACGCCCCCTCGGCGCCCTGTGCCTCGCGCGGCCCTTCCTCGACATCCCGAAGGCCGACCTCGTCGCCTATTGCGCGGCGCGCGGCCTCGCCTTCGTCCGCGATCCCGCGAACCACGACGCGCGCTTCGCCCGCGCCCGCCTGCGCGCGCTGCTGCCGGTGCTGGCGGGGGAGGGGCTCTCGCCCGAGCGCCTGTGCCGGCTGGCCGCGCGGTGCGCCCGCGATGCCGAGGCCCTCGACCGGGCCGCCGTCGAAGCCCTGGCCACCGCGTGCGAAACGACGGACGAATCCCGCCTCATCCTCGACGGGGGGCGCCTGCGCGCGTTACCCGAGGCCGTGCTGGTGCGGGTCGTCGGCCTCGGGCTCGCCCGCCTCGATCCGGACGGGGCCGAGCGCCTGGAGCGCCTGGAGCGCCTCGTGTTCGAGGCCGTCCTGCCGGCCCTTCGCAGCGGGCGGACCCTGCGCCGGACCCTGCGGGCGGTGCTGGTGGCGGTGACGCCCGGGGGCGACTTGGTTCTATCCCCGGCACCGGCTCGACGGGGGCCACAGACGCGCGCCCTCTGAGCGCGTGCGTCGTCTGGGCCCGGTGGGTGCGCGCTTCGCCTCGTGCGCTCGACTTGGCAAGGGGTGGCGCGCTGCCTACATTGGCGACGAGTGCCCGGATCGACCCGCCCCATTTGGCGCGGCGGGCCCAGGCGCCTCCAGGGATTGATCGATGAACCCGAATTTCCGCAATTTCGCCTTGTGGGTCGTCATCTTCCTGCTCGTGCTCGCCCTCGTGACCCTGTTCCAGAACCCGGGTCATCGCGGTGGCGGCTCCGAGATCGCCTATAGCCAGCTTCTGAACGATGCCGATTCCGGCAAGATCCAGACGGTGGTGATCTCCGGGCAGGACGTCAGCGGCACCTATGTCGGCGGCGGCAACTTTACTTCCTACGCCCCCAACGACCCGAGCCTCGTCTCGAAGCTCCAGAGCAAGGGCGTGCAGATCACCGCGCGTCCGCCTTCGGACAACACGCCGTGGTTCATCCAGTTGCTCGTCAGCTGGCTGCCCATCCTGGTGTTCATCGGCGCCTGGATCTTCCTGTCCCGCCAGATGCAGTCGGGCGCGGGCCGCGCCATGGGCTTCGGCAAGTCGAAGGCCAAGCTCCTCACAGAGGCCTCCGGCCGCGTGAGCTTCGACGACGTCGCCGGCGTCGAGGAGGCCAAGGAGGATCTGCAGGAGATCGTGGAGTTCCTGCGCGACCCGCAGAAGTTCCAGCGCCTGGGCGGCCGCATTCCGCGCGGCGTGCTCCTCGTCGGCCCCCCCGGCACGGGTAAGACCCTGATCGCCCGGGCGGTCGCGGGCGAGGCCAACGTGCCGTTCTTCACGATCTCCGGTTCGGACTTCGTCGAGATGTTCGTCGGCGTCGGCGCGTCGCGTGTCCGCGACATGTTCGAGCAGGCCAAGAAGAACGCTCCCTGCATCATCTTCATCGACGAGATCGACGCGGTCGGCCGCCATCGCGGCGCCGGCCTCGGCGGCGGCAACGACGAGCGCGAGCAGACCCTGAACCAGCTCCTCGTGGAGATGGACGGCTTCGAGGCCAACGAGGGCGTGATCATCATCGCTGCCACCAACCGACCCGACGTGCTCGACCCCGCCCTGCTGCGTCCGGGCCGGTTCGATCGCCAGATCATGGTGCCGAACCCCGACGTCGTCGGCCGCGAGCGCATCCTGCGCGTCCACGTCCGCAAGGTGCCCCTGGCGCCGGACGTCGACCTCAAGGTCATCGCGCGCGGCACGCCGGGCTTCTCCGGCGCCGACCTCATGAACTTGGTGAACGAATCGGCTCTCCTCGCCGCACGTCGCGGAAAACGCATCGTCACGATGCACGAGTTCGAGGACGCCAAGGACAAGGTGATGATGGGCGCCGAGCGGCGCACCCTGGTCATGACCGAGGACGAGAAGCGGCTGACCGCCTATCACGAGGGCGGCCACGCCATCGTGGCCTTCAACGTCCCGGCGACGGACCCGGTTCACAAGGCCACCATCATCCCGCGCGGCCGGGCCCTGGGCATGGTCATGCAGCTGCCCGAGCGAGACAAGCTCTCGATGTCTTTCGAGCAGATGACCTCGCGCCTCGCCATCATGATGGGCGGACGCATCGCCGAGGAGATGACTTTCGGCGCCGACAAGGTGACCTCCGGCGCCCAGTCCGACATCGAGCAGGCCACGCGTCTCGCCCGCATGATGGTGACGCGCTGGGGCTTCTCGCCCGAACTCGGCACCGTGGCCTACGGCGAGAATAACGACGAGGTCTTCCTCGGCATGTCCATGGGCCGTCAGCAGACGGTCTCGGAGGCCACCGCCCAGAAGATCGACGCGGAGGTTCGCCGCCTCGTCGAGACCGGGCTCGAGGAAGCCCGCCGCATTCTCGGGGAGCACAAGGACGACCTCGAAGCGCTGGCCCAGGGCTTACTGGAATACGAGACCCTCTCGGGCGACGAGATCAAGAACCTCATCGCCGGCAAGCCGCCGATCCGCGATTCCGGTGACGGGCCGACCACTCTGCGGGGCTCCTCGGTGCCCTCCGCCGGCCGTGGCCGCCCCCGCGGCAGCGACGGTCTGGAGCCGCAGCCCCAGGCTTGAGCGTTCGACCCCTGACCGATCGGTGCTTGGCACCAAGTACCGATCATTCTGAGCATCCGCTCGCGACGACACCACGAGCCCGCCACTGGCGGGCTCGTTCTCATAAAGGCCCCGGTAACGCTGTGACGGGCTCGTGGCGATTGGCGCGACTCGTGCGCAGGCCCGCAACCGGATCTTCAGGCCCCGGTACGACGCTGGTCCGCCCGGACTGGACGAAGCCAGCTGGGACGAGCGTCGTGAGACGGACTGAAGATCTCGACACCGCGAACAGAAGACGGGACGCGAAGAGCATGTCGCGCAAGTATTTCGGAACGGATGGCATCCGGGGACGGGCCAACGGCGTCATCACGCCGGAACTCGCCCTGAAGGTCGGCCAGGCGGCGGGCCTCGTGTTCCAGCGCGGCGACCACCGCCACCGCGTGGTGATCGGCAAGGATACCCGCCTCTCCGGTTACATGATCGAAACGGCGCTGATCGCCGGCTTCACCTCGGTGGGGATGGACGTGCTGCAGCTCGGACCGATGCCGACCCCGGCGGTGGCGATGCTGACCCGCTCCATGCGCGCCGATATCGGCGTGATGATCTCGGCCTCGCACAATCCCTTCGAGGACAACGGCATCAAGCTGTTCGGCCCGGACGGCTTCAAGCTGAACGACGAGGTCGAGCGCGAGATCGAGGCCCTGATCGACGGCGAGCTGCACAAGCGCCTTGCGGGATCGCGGGACCTCGTCGTTCAGCTTGAAGCCGTCCGGGCCGAACAGCTTGATGCCGTTGTCCTCGAAGGGATTGTGCGAGGCCG
>NZ_BPQL01000040.1 GCF_022179225.1 Methylobacterium goesingense | reverse complement strand
ATCATCTGACGACGGACAGGTGGAGTTGCCGATCAGGCCACCATCACTGACGCGCTACGATGCGCTGACCGCCGGGGTTCGGCTCTGTGCGACGAGTTTTCGCCGCGTCACCGAAGAGGAACGGGAGGAGGACCGCAGTGAACGCTTCCGGATGCGAGTAGTTGATCCCGTGTGCTACGTCTGGAATGACAGCAAGCCGGCCATAAGGCAGGGACCCGGCGAGGCTCGCGACGAATGCATACGGGACGATGTAGTCGCGCGTGCCCCATACCACGAGCGTCGGCTGTGTGACCCGCTGCACCTTCTGCGCAATGTGATTATCGACCATGCTACGCAGGGTCAGGATGTAGCGTCCGATCCCGCCGCGGGCATAGTCGGTGAGCGCCACCCATGCGAGCGACCAGCGCTCGAACGGTGCGATGGCGAAGAAGCCAACGATTTGTCGGACGAGGCCGCGCGCCTCCGGGTCCGGCGTGGGACCCTGCAGCACGAGGCGTTCGACAAGCTGCGGATGAAAGAGCGCCAATTCGACCAACACCTCGCAGCCCAGTGAATTGCCGACAAACGCTGCGCGCCCCACCCCCACCGCATGCATCCAGCTCGCCAGTGCATCCGCGAGTTCGCGCACCGTGAGCGTGCGGCACGGTTTCTCGCTCAAACCGAAGCCGGGCAGGTCAGGCACATAGACTCTGAAATGAGGAGCCAGATGCCGTGCGAGCGGGATCATGTAGCGGCTGGACATCCCGAGCCCGTGGACCAGGATCACGGGCAGACGGTCATCCGGTACGGCGTCAACCGTGACGCGGGCCTGCATCGTCTTGCCGTCGACGCGGACCTGCCTCACCGCAAGGCGGCCCAAATCCGCGCTTCGGGCCTGCCTGGCACGCCGCCGAGCCAAGGTGTTGACCAGAACTCGACCGGCGATGATCCCGCTGGCCGTCACAAGGATCCACCGCAGGGACACACGCGTCCTTCCGTCTGAGCCGGTTTGAGCCATCCGCAGGAGTGGGTGCTCACTTTTGCGGTCAAGCCGCAACGAAAACATCCTGTGCGGCTGAGTTGGGTCGAAATCTGAGGATTCGCGGTCTTTGGCTTGCCTGTTTCCGGGCCGAATTCTCCGATCGCTCCGCGGCACCGGAGACGTCCAAGGGGCCGTCCACTCCAAGATCGGGAGCCCAGCCCCGACCTGGGCGTCGGCATCCTGAAAGCGTCCACACCAACCGACGTGACCGCTCTCCGAGCGGCGGCACTATCGCAACAGCGGTCGGGATACTCGAACCACCAAGGCGAGCAAGGATTATCATACCGATCTGCCCGAGGGGGCATTCATCGAAGCCGAAGTCGGAGTTTCGCTGGCCTCACGGACTCTTCGGCGCCGATGGCACGGCCGTATCAGGCGCCCGATCCGCTTGTGTCATCTCCGCCGCGATCGCCGCGATCCACGCCGCGACACGGTCGGGATCCGTGACCGGCAGCATGTGGCCGCCCGGTACGAGGTCGAGGCGCGTACCGGGCCATGCCCGCTTCAAGCCCTCCCCATGCTCGAACGGGCAGAGCACGCGATCGCCGGTTCCGTAGAGGACGGCGACGGGCACGGCGAGGTCGGGATAGCGCGCCGCCAGCGCCGGCATGTCCGAACCGGCTGCGTTCAGGTCCATCGAGGCGCCGTAGAAGCTGGATGGCCGCAGGCCGAGCAGGCCGCCGCCTCGCGTTCCGAAATCGGCCGGCACCGCGTCCGGCCCGAACACCGTGGCCAGGACGCCCCGGCTGCGCAGAATGGCCAGTGGCGTCGCGAGGGTCCAGGCAACGGCCAGCCGCAGGAGGGACGAGCGGATGGCGAGGAGCCGGAACGGCGCGGGGACCGTGTCCTGCGGCTGCGTCAGGGGCGCGATCAGCGCGAGGCCGCCGATGAGGCGCGGATGTTCGAGGCCGAGCGCGAGGACGACCGCGCCGCCGAGCGAGTGCCCGACCACGATCGGGCGCTCGAGCCCGAGGTGACGGATCACACCCGAGATCCTGTCGGCCTGGCCCGGCAGGTCGGCGGGCGCGCGCCAGGATCGCGGCGAGTGGCCGGAACCGGGCCGGTCGATCAGCACCACCCGGAACCGGTCCGAGAGCCTGTCGAGCAGGGCATACGCGAAGTTGCCGAGCTGTCCGCCGAGACCGTGCACGAAGACGAGTGGCCGGCCGCTCCCGGCCTCCAGGTAATGGATGCGGCCCTGCGGCAGATCGAGGAAGCACCCACGCGGAGGCAGGCGCCGTGTGACGCCCCGGGCGATGAGCCACGTGAGGACGAGGGCGGAGCCCATGAGGGCGGCGAGGACGAGGGCGCCCAACACGAATGCGGTCAGCCAGGGCGTGGTCACATGCGCTCTCCCTTCATGCGGCTCAAGACGCCCCAGTAGGAAACCGGCATGAGGCGCTCGATCAGCGACGCGATCCTGGCGTCGGTGCCGACTAGGATGCGTCGCCGCCGTCGCTCGACGCCGCGCACGATGATGTCCCCGGCCTGGGCGGGCGGCATCGTCAGGAGACTGTTGGCGATGCGGCGTCCGCGCTCCAACTCCTCGATCGAGAGGGCCGCGGTGGCCCGCGCCGAATCGGCGATTGATGTGGCGACGCCGCCTGGATGCACCACGGTCACGCCGACCGTACCGCCCTCCAGCTCGTGGGCAAGCGCCTGCGAGAATCCGCGCACCGCGAACTTGCTCGCCGCGTAGGCGGTCTGGCCCGGCGGGGCTATCAGGCCGTAGAGGCTCGACAGGTTGACGATCCGCGCTTCCGGAACTGCCTGCAGCATCGGCAGGAAGGCCCGGGTCATGCGCACGACGCCCCAGAAATTCACCTCGATCAGCCATTCGAAGTCGGCCTCGCTCACCTGCGCGAACGTACCGGCCAGGGCCACGCCCGCGTTGTTGACGAGGAGGTCGAGGCCGCCATGCGCTGCGGCCACCGCCGCCGGCAACGCCGAGACGGCCTCCCGGTCGGTGACGTCGAGGCGGTGGCAAGTGACCCGAACGCTCTTGGCGAGGGGCTGCGCGGTCTGGGCCAAGCCCGCTTCATTTACGTCGGCGAGGGCAAGGTTGCAGCCACGCCCGGCGAGCGAGACCGCGATGGCCCGGCCGATGCCGCTGCCCGCGCCCGTAACGAGGGCGGTGCGTCCCTGGAGATCGAACATGCGGTCGGTTCCTGCCCTTACAAAGCCTCGGTGCGACGGATGTCCGCCCCGTTCGACGGCGGAGGGTGCGGAGCCCAACGGGCGCGGCGATGAGGCCGGATGCAGCCGTCCGCCCCGCGGAAGGAGGTGTTCAGGCCGCCCGTCGGGTGTCGGTACGCCGGCCGCCGAACACCATCGCGCCGTCATCCAGCCGGCCGTAGCGGAGGCCGGCGAGATCGAGCATGTAGTTCTGGTGAAGCTTCCATGGCGACGTGGTGCCCTGCTTCGGAATCAGGTCACGCGCGCGCGTGACATAGCCCGAGGTGAAGCCGATCAGCGGCGCATCGCCGGTGGCCGTTCCGCGGCGCGGCACACACCACGCCTTGCCTCGCCTGTCCATGCGGCGCAGGAGGCGGCAGACATAGTCCGCCGTCAACTCGCTTTTCAGCGTCCAGGAGGCGTTGGTGTAGCCGAGAGCGATGGCAAGGTTCGGCACGTCGCTCAGCATCATGCCTTTGTACAGGTAGCGTTCGGCCGGATCGAGCATGACGCCATCGACCCTGATCTGTACGCCGCCCATCAGCTTCATCTTCAGCCCGGTGGCGGTCACGACGATGTCGGCCGAAAGGGTCTTTCCGGAGGCGAGTTCCAGTCCGTCCTCGGTGAACCGCGTGATCGTGTCGGTCTCGACGCTCGCCTTGCCAGTGCGGATCGCTTGAAACAGGTCGCCGTCCGGCACAAGGCAGAGGCGCTGGTCCCACGGTTTGTAGCGCGGCGTGAAATGCTTGCCGACATCGTAGTCGGGCCCAAGTTGCTTGCGTATGCCGCCGAGGATGCGCTGCGTCAGCGCCTCGGGTTTCCGCCGCGCGAACTGATAGAAGAGAATGCTCAGGCCTATGTTCTTCCAGCGCGCGAGGCGATGGGCGATGGGGCCCGGCAGGCGGGCTTTCAGCCAGTTGGCGATGCGGTCGCGCGCGGGCAGCGCCACGATGTAGGTGGGCGAGCGCTGCAGCATGGTCACGTGGTCGGCGCGTCGTGCCATCGCCGGCACCAGCGTCACCGCGGTGGCGCCGCTCCCGATCACCACGACGCGCTTGCCGGCATAGTCGAGATCGTCGGGCCAGGCCTGCGGATGCACGATCGGCCCCGCAAAGCGCTCCGTGCCCGGCCAGTCCGGGCGATAGCCGCCCGCGTAGTCGTAGTAGCCGGCGCAGACGTAGAGAAAGCCGCAGGTATAGGCGATGCGCTCCTCTCCCGCCTCGACCTGCAGGGTCCAGCGCGCCTCCGATGTGTCCCAGGCCGCGGACACCACGCGCTGGCCGAAGCGGATCTTACGGTCGATGCCGAACGCCTCGGCGGTGGCGCGCAGGTAGTTCAGGATCGAGGCCGCGTCGGCGATCGATGCGTCCTCGGTCCACGGCCGGAAGCTGAAGCCGAAAGTATAGAGATCGGAATCCGAGCGCAGGCCGGGGTAGCGGAACAGGTCCCAGGTTCCACCGAGCGAGTCGCGGCCCTCGAGGATCGCGAAGCTCTTGCCTGGACACTTGGTCTGCAGGGCGTGGGCCGCGCTGATGCCCGAAATACCGGCCCCGATCACCAGCACATCGAAATGCGCACCGTCCTGTGGCTCCGGGCGCGACGCTGCGTTGTCGGGTCCATTGCGAGGCACCGTGAGGATCGCCATGGCTGAAGCCCTCCGAGGTTCATGACGCTCCATTTAAGGTAAACACCTTAGTCAATCAACAGGCAAACACCTTAATTGTGGGGCAGCCTCTCCGCCGCTAGGGTTCGTGCTGGGCTGGATGCAAGAGAGGGCGGATGTCGCGATGGCAGGACGGGACCCGGGGGACCGTTTGAAGGCGTCGCCCAAGCCCAAGACGCGGGCGCGCATCCTCGATGCCGCCCGAGCGCTGTTCAACGAGCGCGGCCCCGGCAACGTCACCACGGCGGAGATCGCCGAGGCGGTGGGGATCAACGAGGGGAACCTCTACTACCACTTTCAGCGCAAGGAGCAGTTGCTCGAAGCCCTGTTCGCAGAGTTTGCGCAGGCGCTACATGCCGCGGCCACAGCCTATGCCGCCAGCGACGACGAGCCCGCGCGGTATCGCACCTATCTCACCGGCTGGTTTCAAACGATGTGGGAATGGCGCTTCTTCTACCGAGACGGCGCGATGGTCTTCCGGCTCGCTCCCGAGCTCAAGCCGCGCCTGAAGCAGGTCAGTGACGCGGGACAGGGGCTGACCCGCCGGGCAATCGAAGAGATGCAGAGGGCGGGATTGCTGGCGATCCCGGCCGACCGACTCGACCTGCTCGTCACCAATGCCTGGATCGTATCGACCTACTGGATCGATTATCTGCGCTCGCGCCGTGGCATCGGCGAGGTCACGCGCGCGCATGTCGATTGGGGCGCCCGCCAAGTGATGAGCCTGTTCCTGCCATACCTGACGCCGCGGGGGCTGGCGGAAGCCGAACTCGGCGCGGCGCGCGAGGACGGTTGATCGTTCGAGGAGAGAACAGGCTCGATCGTATGAATCTCGGCCCGGCGGCCACGCCTCAACGGTGAAGGCCGAGACGATGCCGAAGCTGACGTCCGGCCTCGGCCGATCGACACAGTCGATGCAGCCACCCGCGCATCGCCGCATTTATGGTCGGGTCCAGCGAGCGGTCGATCGGGCATCGTCCTGCGCTCACGATCACAAGGATGGCGTTGCCAGAAAGCGCCGGCGCGAGGATTGAATTTCTGCAACGTTACAATGTTGCAAAAAACCTCGTTCCATCGATTGACTATGCGGCGGCGCCCGGCGAATGTCTGACCGTCAAGGTTCCTGCGGGTCGTCGGCTCGCGGGCTAAGAGGGAATTCGGGGTGTTCGCAGGAGCGCTTCCGAAGCTGCCCCCGCAACTGTCAGCGGTGAGTTCCTGCCATCCATGGTCACTGGTGCCGAGCACCGGGAAGGCCGGCCAGGACAACGACCCGCGAGCCAGGAGACCTGCCTTGCGCGATGTAACGTCTCTCGGGCGGGGTGTCCCGGCGGAGCGCTGGAACGGGCTTGGCTGCTGACGCCGCCGATCCCGTGAGGGCACCCGCTCGGCTGTCGCTCGACAACTTTGAGCGCACCGGTGTCCCCTCGTCCGAGCCTGCCCACCGCGACGGCCCTGATCCTGAACCCGCCCGCATCCACCAAGCGCCGCTGGCGGGCCGGACGCCGGGGATCGCGCTGCGCCCTCGCCGCGATCCTCTCGACGGGAGCGCCCGCCTTGGAGACCAGGGCGCAGGAAGCCGTCACGCTGGAGGAACTCTCCGTCGAGGGGGCTGGCGGGAGCGCCCCGGCCGCCGTTGGTGCTGGCCCCAAATCGGGAATAGGCCTGATCGGCCCGACGCCGCGCTACCGGGCCGACCGCGCGGTGAGCAGCACCAAGACCGACACCCCTCAGCGCGACGTGCCCCAGGTCGTCACCGTCGCGCCGCGCGAGGTCATCACCGATCTCGCCGCCACCCGCGTCGACCGCGTCTTCAACTACACGCCCGGCGTGGCCCAGCAGAACAATTTCGGCGGCCTGACGGTGTTCAGCTACGCCATCCGCGGCACGACCACCTCGGAGCTCTACCGCAACGGCTTCCCGATCAACCGCGGTTCGCCGCCGCTACCCGATACCCAGAACGTGGAGCGCATCGAGGTGCTCAAGGGCCCCGGCGGCGGCTTGTTCGGGCGCAGCGACCCGGGCGGCCTCGTCAACTTCGTCACCAAGCAGCCGACGGCCGAGCGCTTCGTCGAGATGGGCGGCCTTTGGGGCTCGTTCGAGCAGTTCCGTGGCACAGTCGATGCCGGCGGCGCACTCAACGAGGACGGCACGCTGCTCTACCGCTTCAACGTCGCGGGCGGCCGCCAGAACAGCTTTCGCGATTTCGTGGATGGCGACCGCCTCCTCGTCGCGCCCGTGGTGAGCTGGCAGATCACGCCGGACACGAAGATCACCGTCGAGACCGAGTTCCTGCGCAACCGCGTCGTCTTCGACCGGGGCGTGATCGCGATCAACAAGCAACTGGGATTCCTGCCGATCTCCCGCTTCCTCGGCGAGCCCGGGCAGAGCACGTACCAGAGCTCGGACACGATGCAGGTACGGGTCGAGCATCGCTTCAACGCCGACTGGCAGATGCGGCTGGCGACCCACTTCAACACCGGCTCGCTGGTCGGGGAATCGGCGGAGGTCCGTGGCCTCGCTGCCGACAATCGCACCGTCCTGCGCGACCGGAATTTTCGCGATTACCGCTGGGATACCGCCATCGGCCAGGCCGAGGTTGTGGGCCGCTTCGCCACCGGCGATCTCGGCCATACCGTGCTTCTCGGCTTCGAGCGCGAGAGCACCGACAGCCGCGTGGTCTATGACCGCTCGAACTTCCGCCAGAGCCCCTACAGCCTCGACATCTACGATCCGCGCTACGGCCAGGCCCTGCCGCCGCTCACCATCCGGCGCAACAACCTGGAGCGGGTCACCAACACGGCCCTCTACGCCCAGGACCAGATCGCGCTCAGCCCGGAGTGGAAAGCCCTGCTCGGCGTGCGCTTCGATTTCTTCGAGCAGTCCTTCCGCGAGCGCACCACGGCGACCCAGGTCGACCAGTCCCGGGTGGCAGCCACGCCGCGCGCCGGCCTCGTCTACCAGCCCCTGCCGGAGCTCGCCCTCTACACCAACGTGGGCACCAGCTTCCGGCCCAATATCGGCCCCGACGCCTTCGCGGTGGCCCGCTCCGTGCCGTTCGAGCCCGAGACCGGCGTCGGCTACGAAGTCGGTGCCAAGCTCGACCTGTTCGGCGGCGCACTCGGCCTGACGGCGGCGGCCTTCCGCATCGAGCGGCAGAACGTGCTCACGGCCGACCCCAACAACCCGGGCTTCTCCCTGGCGGCGGGCGGGGTGCGCAGCCAGGGCTTCGAGCTCACGGCCGCCGGCCAAATCACCCCCGAGATCAAGATCCTGGCGGGCTACGTCTACGCCGACGCCGTGGTCACGAAGGACAACGTGCTCCCCGTGGGCGCCCCGCTGGTCAACATCCCGCGCCACTCGGGCAGCCTGCTCGCCGTGCACGAGGTGCAGGCCGGCCCCTGGAAGGGCTTCGGCCTCGGCGGCGGCGTGCGCGGCGTCGGCGA
>NZ_BPQL01000039.1 GCF_022179225.1 Methylobacterium goesingense | reverse complement strand
CACCCCAACCTTTTCCAACTCAGTCGCGCCCCGATAGAAGTATAGTTTGAGCGGACGCGATCATAGACACAATCCTCTGATCGGCTCGATTTACGATCGAAAGGGTAAATTCAAATTTCCAAAACACACCCAACAGGCGGACCTTCGCCCGATCCCACGCCGCGTCATGCCCGACCTCCGTCGGCGATGCGGCAGGAGGCTTCCCCGCCGCATCGCTGATAGCTTCGAAGACGCACCGGGACCGGCCTCAGGCGAAGTGCGCCCAGTCGGCGGTCACGGCATTGAGATGGACGCCTTCCAGCAGGATGGTCTCGCCCGGCAGGTGAAGCGTGGTGCCGGCAGCGCCATCCGTCAGGGTGACGTCCGCCGCATGGTAGCCGTGGAAGTTCAGGGTATCGGTCCCGACGGTGAAGTCGTGGATCACGTCCTGTCCGCCCGCGCCCTTGGTAAAGGCGAACACGTCCCGGCCAGCGCCCCCCGTGAGCTGGTCGTTGCCAGCTCCGCCGTCGATGCGGTTGTTGCCGGCGTTGCCCGTCAGGATGTTGTCGAGAGCATTGCCGGTGGCGGAATTGTCGCTCGAGCCGGTCAGGATCAGGTTCTCGACGTTGTTGCCGAGCTTGTAGCTCGTGGCGCTCTCCACCGTGTCGTTGCCCTGACCCGTCAGTTCCACGACGCTGTCGCGGGCGATGTCGACGACATACGTGTCGTCCCCAGCCCCGCCGGCCATGTCGTCGGCGTTGCTCCCGCCGTCGAGTCGGTCGTTGCCCGCGCCGCCGGTGAGGACGTCGTGGCTCGCGCCCCCCTCCAGGACGTCGTTGCCGTCGCCGCCGTCGAGGGTGTCGCTGCCGTTTCCGCCGATGAGGTGATCGTCGCCGTCGCCTCCGAAGAGTTGGTCGTCGCCGTTGTCGCCCGAAAGGGTGTCGTTGCCCGCATCCCCATGCAGGATGTCGCGGCCCTCCCCGCCCGTCAGAACGTCGTCGCCGCCGTGACCATGGACCAGATCATGCCCCTGCCGGGCGTCGATGTGGTCGTTGCCGGCCGTACCGTCGAGGGAGTCCGCGGATTTGGTCCCGACAAGCGACGGCATGGTCTCCACGGGCGCCGGCGCCGGCGGCGTGGGGGAGGTCGGCAGCGGCTTGGACACCACCGGCGGCGGCGACACCGGTTCGGGCACCGCCGGCTCGACCGGAACCGGCACTGGCACCGGCGTCAGGGTGCCCAGATGCCCGATGCCCGCCTGGGCTCGGTCGAGGAGCGGAACGCTCGCGGCATCATCGAGGGTGTAGGCGTAGGGCACGTCGTAGGAGGCCGTGGAAAGGCCATTCTCGGCGGTGGCCTCGTGGCTGCCGGGCTTGCTCCAGGTCACGCCGGTCATGACGTTGCCGCTCAGGTCCCAGTAACCGATCCGGGCGCTGTCCTGGCTGACGATCGGGTTGTGGGCATTCTCGAAGACGTTGTTCTCGATCAGACCGACCGCGTCCATGCGCAGGTTGATGCCCGAAACCTCGATGTTCTTGTAGTAATTGTTGTAGATGTGCACATCCCCGTCGCGGACGCTGGGCGCGCGCGAGCCGATGTTCTCGAAGACGTTGTGATCATAGGTGATGTAGCGCCCGCCCGCATCGGCGTCGGAGTAGCCCACCAGCGACGTCTTGTGATGATCGTGGAGATAGTTGTTCGAGATGGTGATGTACTCGGCGCCACGCTTGATATCGAGCAAGCCGTCGTAATAATCCTTGTCCGCCGCCAAGGTGCTGTAAAGCTCGTTGTGGTCGATCCAGATGTTCCTCGACGCCCCCTCGATGCCGATCGCGTCCTTGGGACCGGTGGCGACGTCGTGAATCTTCAGATTCTGGATGATCAGGTTCGACGAGCCACCACTGACACGAATGCCGATTCCGTCGAAATCGGCGTTGCTGCCGACGCCGACCACCGAGATGTTGCTCTTGCCCGCGATGTTGATCGCGTCGACGCCGCTGTTGCCCGGCGTGATCTTGCCGTCGACGTAGATCGTCAGCGGCCCCGCGGCTTTATCGATCGCCGCTTGGAGCGCCGCGCCGGTGGAGACCGTCACGCTGGAGCCCCCGCTGCCGCCGGTCGTGCCGCCATTCATGGATGCGAAGCCATGAGCCAAATTGTCAGCCATTCGATGCCATTCCCCTTCCGCGCTCTTGTGCGGAAATTCTCTTATTGTTTCAGAAAATTATGGTTAATGCTTCTTTACGAAGGCTATTTCTTACTCAACTCACTATACTTTCGAGCCCATAAAGGTCCCCAAACCGAAAGCTGCATCCAGCCCGGCTTTCATGTCGCCAGAATACGTCCTCTGACCTGTTCTCTGGAGAAGCCAGGTTTCAGACAACCGCTCGCCCCACGACACCCCTTCGATGGGGTCGCGACGGGAACGCGAGATGACTCAGGGCCCGGTTCCGGCCAGTGGAATCAGCCGCGCCGCTGTCCGAGGGCGGAGCACGCCAACGCAACGCTCATCACGATGTCCCCGCTCTGATCGGACCCGCGCCGAAGGGCGCGAAGCCGCGAAAGTAGGGAACGCCTGGGCACGGACGGCACACCGGCCCGGATCAACCGTTCCGAAGCCCGCAAACAATCGAGCGGTGGGAGGAAACCGAAACGACACCGCCCGCCCCGCGCCGACGGCAATGTCATGCCGCAATAAGGCTAAGTTGTGAACCCCAAAATCCAGCCTAAAGCGCCGAATGCTTGCGCACCCGGTGTCTAGAACGCACAAGTTGAGAGCATGGCGCGCGAATGCGCGCTCGAACGACATTCATGTTACTTCAAAGCGACACGAATTCATCGCTCCGATGGCAATCTCTCTCGCTCCAGCACCTCGCACAAGGACCGCGCGAGCCGGGCGACCAGGCGGCGGGCCTCCGCGTCCTGATTCGCACGAGGGCCTGCTTCCGGGGACACGAACACCTCGCCGGTGATGCCCCCCAGCGGCGTGCGGAAGCTGAAGCGGTAGCGGCCGCGATGGCCCCGCTTGAGCACGAAATGCGGCCAGGGTTCGCGCTCGGCGGGGAAACCGTGCTCTCCGGACGTCAGACCGCGGATGGCCGCCTCGTCCTGGGTCCTGGGGGGTAGGCGGATCAACGGGCCAACCCTTCGCCGAGGTCGGCCAGGATCTTGTGCGCGGCCGGACTGGTCGGATCGCGTGCGAGAGCCTGGCGCGCCGCGTCGCGGGCCTCGTCGTAGCTCCGCATCAGGCGCAGGCAACGGCCGAGTTTGATCCAGTGGGCAGCGACATCCGACTGGACCACGGTCAGACGGCGCAGCAGGTGGGCGGCCTCGTCGAGACGCCCGCTCGTGAGGCGCGCCTTGGAGAGGACGCGCAGGGCCTCGAAGCGCTCGGGATCGATGTGCAGGAGCTGCGTCGCCAGGGCTTCCTGCCGGGCAGCGTCGCCCTCGGCCACCGCCTGGCGCAGTGCGGAGGCGACCTGGGCGCCGCCCCGACGCATCAGACGGGTGCAGATCGGGTCTTCGGGATTGTCGGCCAGGACGACGGTGGCGGTGCGCACGGCCCCGTCGATGTCCCCGGCCGCTTCCAGCGCCCGCGCCTGCTTGGCGAGACGGCGCGACACGGATTCGGCCGAGGCGAGCGCCTTGGCGTTGTCGGGATCGGTGCGGGCGGCGCGGCGATAGAGCCCGAGCGCGGGCTCCGGACGCCCGGCGAGGTCGGCGGCGCGGGCGGCGCGCAACAGGGTCGCGGCATCGCTGTCGCCGGCGCGGTCGACCTGGTCCCAGAGGTCGGCGGCCCGCGTCCAGTCGGCGCGCTTCTCGGCCGCCGAGGCTGCCTCGCGCAGGGTCTTCACGGCATCGGGATCGATGTGCAGGACGAGGTCGTAGGCCTGGGCGGCCGCCTGGAAATCCCCCGCCTGGACGGCCGAGCGGGCGGGTACGAGCCATTGCGAGGCGAGCTTCGAGAGGCTGCGGGCGACCGCGCGATCGCCAGGATGGAACACGAGGTAGGCGCGCAGGGCCTCCGCGCCGGTGGCCCAGAATTCCTGCGCGAGGGCGTGCTCGCCCGCGGCCTTCAACTGCCGGCAGATGTCGTCCCGGTGCTCCTCCGGTACGCCCTGCGGTGCGGCACAGACCCGGCGCGCTACCCGCGTCAGGCCCTCGACCCGACCCGCCGCGATCATCCACTGCATGATGGCCAGCGCCGCCTCCGGGTTGGCCTCGGCGAGCGCCTCGGCCACGGCTGCGAGCTCGGCGAAGCGCCCGAGCATGCGAAGGGCCTCGGCCTTGACCGCGAGCGCGACGGTGTCGCCGGGCTCGCGCTCCAGCACCGCGACGGCCAGTTCCAGGCCCGCCTCCGCCTGCCTGGCGCGCAGGTGGCAGCGTGCGGCCTCGATCAGCGGCCAGGTCGCGTCGCGGCGGCAGGCGGCCATCTCGCGCCACATCGCGGCCGCCTCCTCGAAGCGCTTGAGCTTGGTCAGGGCCTTGGCGGCCGTGACCACGGAGGAGGAATTGCGTGGGTTGGCGGCGCGCCCGCGCAGGGCGAAGTCGAGGGCCGTCCCGGGATCGCCCCGGCGCAGGGCAACCTGGGCGATCACCGAGATGCCGGGCGCGCAGGGCGGATCGGCGGCGATGGCGGCACGCGCCACCGCGGACGCCGCAGCGAGGTCACCCGCCCGCATCGCCTCGGCGGCGCGCAGGTGCATCGGGGCCGCGCCCGGCTCCGCGCGCGGCGGCATGGCGCGGCGCGGCGCCGGCACGGGCTTATCCGGTACGAACCCTTGCGTGGCCCGCGGCATGGCGGCGGCGGCGAGCCGGACCTCGTGCAGGAGTTCCTCCTGCAGCACCGTCTCGAAGGCGGGAGCGTAATGGGCACGGCTGGCCCCACCCTCGGCCATCGCGGCCTCGACCCCGAAGGCGAGAACATGCGGAGTCGGGTCGAACACCCGCAGGCCGTGGCGGTGGGCGAATTCGGCCATCCAGGTACTGATCCGCGCCCGGCTCTCGATCTCCCGGCCCTGGGTGTCGGCCACGTTGCAGTGGGTGACGAACACCACCGGGCTCGGCAGCCGGGCGACGATCTCGAGGACGTCGCGCTCCAGCTCCTCCCGGGTGGCGGTGGCGACATGCAGTTCGGCGAGCAGGTGCCGCTCGAAGGGCGCCAGGGTGGCGAAATCGGGTTGCGCGGCCAGATCGAGGATCCGGCGGTCGCGCTCCTCTTCGCCGAGAGCACCGTACAGAACTTTGAGGAGGTCGGGATGACTCCGAAAGCGCTCGGTGAAGTAGTTGAGCTGCAGCATCCACTCGCCGAGCATCACGCCCTTGAGCGAGGAGATCTCCACGAGATGGACGCGCGGCGTCTCCGGCTGGACGCGGGTGGGCAGCCCGCGCGGACCGGCGAGGTAGGGCACGATCTCGGGGGGGAGCGCGAGACCATCGCGAAAATCGAGGAACTGCAGCACTTCCCGCGCGGTGTGGAGGTAGCCGTAGACATCCGCGTTGGCGAGATCGATCAGACCGGCCTGCGCGGCACTCCGCATCGGGTTGACGATGCGGCAGCTGCCCAAAGCCGTGACGCTCAGCCGCTTGAACATGGCACCCTCCTCGCCGGCCCGCCGCCGGCCTCGTTTCGCGTTGCGGCCCCGGAGCGGCGGAGCCAGGCCCATCACATCCGCCACAGGGAGACGCCCTGCGGAACCCGGCTCCGGTCGAGACAGGCCCGCACGTCGAGGACGTCGCCGCCGGGGCCCTTGAGGCAGGGCCGCACGAGGTCCCAGCCCGCCGCCACGAACTGGTGATGCGAGACCGCGACGATCACCGCGTCGCAAGCCTCCAGTTCCGCGAGCGGTCGCAGGGTAATCCCGTACTCGTGGCGCGTCGCCCGGGTATCCGCCTGCGGATCGTGCACCCGCACCTCGCAGCCATGCGCCTCCAGAGTCCGGATGACGTCCGCCACCTTGGAGTTACGGATGTCGGGCACGTTCTCCTTGAAGGTCAGGCCGAGCACGCCGACCCGACCATGCGCGACGCCCCGGGCGGCGAGGCGCCGGATGCACTCGCGGGCGATCACCTCGGCCATGCCGTCGTTGATGCGCCGGCCCGCCAGGATCACCTCCGGCTGGTAATCCGACATCTGCGCCAGATGGGTGAGATAGTAGGGGTCGACGCCGATGCAGTGCCCCCCGACCAGGCCGGGAGCGAAGGGCAGGAAGTTCCATTTGGTCCGGGCGGCGTCGAGCACGTCGGCTGTGTCGATGCCGATGCGGTGGCAGATGATCGCGAGTTCGTTCATCAGCGCGATGTTGAGGTCGCGCTGGGTGTTCTCGATGACCTTGGCGGCCTCCGCGACCCGGATCGAGGGCGCACGATGGACCCCTGCGCGCACCACCGAGCCGTAGACCTCGGCCACGATGTCGAGGGTGGCCTCGTCCTGGCCGGCCACCACCTTGGTCACGGTCTCGAAGCGGTGGACGATGTCGCCCGGGTTGATCCGCTCCGGGCTGTAGCCGACCGTGAAATCCCGCCCGCAGACGAGGCCGGAGGCGGCCTCGAGCACGGGAACGCAGACCTCCTCGGTCGCACCCGGATACACCGTCGATTCGTAGACCACGATGGCACCGGGCGCGATGGCGGCGCCGACGCAGCGCGAGGCGGCGATCAGGGCCGAGAAATCCGGCCGGCAGGCGGTGTCGATGGGGGTCGGCACCGCGACGATGAAGAAATCGGCGCCCCGCAGGGGGCCGGCCTCGGCGGTGTAGCGGATCGGCGCATCCTCGAGGTCGCGCCGGTCGATGACGTTGCACCGGTCGAGCCCCCGACGCAGCTCCGCGATGCGCAGCGGGTCGACGTCGAAGCCGATGGTGGGAGCGCCGGAGGCCGCGAAGGCGGCGGCCACCGGCAGGCCGACATAGCCGAGACCGATGACCGCGATGCGCCTGCCGTGCCCGGTCCGGGCACGGCGCCTCGCGTGGGGGAGGAGATCAAGCACGGACCGCCTCCGCTGCAAGGGCGGAGAGGCCGGCGTCGGCGGGCGCCGAGACCGGCAATTCGCGGCGGCCGCCGATTCCCGCATAGCGGAAGCCGTGGCGAGTGGCCTCGTCCGGCGTGTAGACGTTGCGCAGGTCGACCATGACGGGTGCGGCCATGAGGGTGGCGAGGCGGGCGAAGTCGAGGGCGCGGAAGGCGTTCCACTCGGTGACGATGACGACGGCGTCGGCGCCCTGCGCACAGTCGTAGGCGTCGCTGGCGTAGGTCACGTCGGACAGGAGCGGGCGGGCGGCCTCCATGCCCTCCGGGTCGTAGGCCCGGATCCGCGCGCCCCCGTCCTGCAGGCCGGTGATGATCGAGAGGGCGGGCGCGTCGCGCATGTCGTCGGTGTTGGGCTTGAACGTCAGGCCCAGGATGGCGATCGTCTTGCCCCGCACCGAGCCCCCGCAGGCCAGGATCACCTTGCGGGCCATGGCGCGCTTGCGCTGGTCGTTGACCGAGACCACCGTCTCCACGAGCCGCACCGGGGTGCCCGCGTCCTGGGCCGTCTTGACCAGCGCCAGGGTGTCCTTGGGAAAGCACGAGCCGCCGTAGCCCGGGCCCGCGTGCAGGAACTTCGACCCGATGCGGTTGTCGAGGCCGATGCCGCGGGCGACCTGCTGGACGTTGGCGCCCACCTGCTCGCACAGGTCCGCCATCT
>NZ_BPQL01000038.1 GCF_022179225.1 Methylobacterium goesingense | reverse complement strand
GCCCCAGGGGCGCCAGGCCGTGCGCTCGATGTGCTCGTAGCGCAGGATGGTGAGGGAGGAGTTCCAGAACTTCGCCTCCTTCTCGGCGAAGTCATCGAGCGCACGGCCTGGCGCCCCTGGGGCCTCGACTACGTTCCCCGCCGCTTCTGCAGCGCGGTGGCCACCACCTCGGACGGCATCCGCCGCAAGGTGGACTATTCGGTGCGCGACGGGCTCGGCATCATCGGGGCCGATTGGGGCATCGAGTTCTGCGTCCACGGCCTCGACCGCAACCTGTCCTACGCCTATTCCTCGGCCTGCCGCGAAGCCCGTCCGTGAGCCGCACGCTCCGGCGCCCGGCGCGCCTCGCCCTCGCGGGCCTGACCCTTGCGCTGGCGGCGCCCACGGGGGCGTCGGCCCAGGGGTTCGAGCGCGGCGGCACGCCGGGATCGTTCGACTTCTACGTCCTGGCCCTGTCCTGGTCCCCGACCTATTGCGACGGACCCGGCGCGCGCCGCGAGGCGGATGGCCAGTGCCGGCCGGGGCGCGGCCTCGGCTTCGTCGTGCACGGGCTCTGGCCGCAATACACCCGGGGCTACCCCTCGAACTGCTCCTCCGTCGAGCGCTCGCCGACCCGGCAGGCGATCGAGGTGGCGGGGCAGGTCTATCCGAGCGAGGGGCTGGCCCGCCACGAGTGGCGCACGCACGGCACCTGCTCGGGCCTCGACCCGGTCTCGTATTTCCAGGCGGCCCGGGACGCCCGCGCGGCGGTGACCATTCCGGACGCCTTCAAGGGGCTGGAGCGCGACACCCGCATGGCGCCGATCGAGGTCGCCCGGCAGTTCGTGACGGCCAATCGGGGCCTGCGGCCCGACATGATGTCGGTGACCTGCCGGGGCGGTCAGCTCCAGGAAGTGCGGATCTGCTTCACCAAGGACCTGCGCGGCTTCACCCCCTGCCCCGAGGTGGCCCGCCAGAATTGCCGCGCCGGCGAGGTTGCCATCGACGCCGCGCGGTAGATGATGCCGCGCTTCGCCCCCGGGTCTGGTCGCCGGGGGCCGCGGTGAGACGGGCCCGGACCTCATGAATTACCGCCACGCCTTCCACGCCGGCAATTTCGCCGATGTCCTGAAGCACCTCGTGCTGGCCCGCGTGCTGGCGCATCTCTGTCTGAAGCCCACCGGCTTCCGGGCGATCGACACCCATGCGGGGCTCGGCTTCTACGACCTCACCGCCGACGAGGCCGGGCGCACGGGCGAGTGGCAGGACGGCTGGGGCCGGCTCGCGACCCCGTTTCCCGAGGCCGTCGAGGATCTGCTCGCCCCCTACCGGGAGGCGGTGGCGGCGGTGCAGGCGCGGCACGGGGCCGACACGTATCCGGGCTCGCCCGCCCTCATCCGCGAGTTCCTGCGCCCCAGCGACCAGGGCGTCTTCGTGGAACTGCACCCGGCCGATGCCGAGACCCTGCGGGCGCGCTTCAACCAGGATTCGCTCTCGAAGGTGATGCATCTCGACGGCTGGACGGCACTCAACGCGCTGATCCCGCCGCCCGAGCGCCGGGGCCTCGTCCTGATCGACCCACCCTACGAGGAACTCGGCGAGATCGACCGCCTCGGCGCGGCGCTCGTCCGGGCGGTCGCCAAGTGGCCGACCGGCACCTATCTCGGCTGGTATCCGATCAAGGACGTCGCCAAGGTCGACCGCATGGTGGCCGAACTCGATCGCGGCCTCGCCCGCCCGGCCCTGCGCCTCGACCTGATGGTTTCCGAGCCCGATCCCACCCGCCTCAACGGCAGCGGTCTCGTCGTGATCAATCCGCCCTGGCGGCTCGCCGAGGAGGCGATGCTGTTCCTGCCGGCGCTCGCCGAGCGCCTGGCCCGGGGCGACTACGCCGCCTTCCGCTGCGAGGCCTTCGGGGCACCCGCCTGACCCCTTTCGCGCGTCGTTCCGCCCGTGCCGCGAAGCGGAATGCCTCCGAAGGCGCGCAGGACACGTCGCCCTGGTCCTCACGTGCGACGCAGCCGGATGACCGTCACCGGGATCGTGAACGACGCGACCGGGGCGGCGTCCAAGCAGGGGGCTCGGCCTCCGCTCCGATCCGCTGAGATGCGCTTCGCGAAATCCTGAGGAGGGCGGCAGGGCGCGGACGAAGGTCCCGTTAAGGATCGCAATGGATCGGCGGTGTCGGTAAAGTCCTGTTGCCCTTCACGGGTTAAGAGGGGCCGGCCTTCCCCCGGGACCCGCCTTGATGCCCCTCCACCCTGTCGATACCCGTGATCGCGCGCCGAACGGCATCAATCTGTCGGAACTGCTCGGGGCCTTGAGCCACGCCCTCGACCTCACCGAGGGCCAGCCGATCGGCCATTGCGTGCGTGCGACCTGGATCGGCATGCATGTCGGCCGACAGATGGGCCTGCCCGAGAACCATCTCTGGGAACTCTACTACACGGTGATGCTCAAGGATCTCGGCTGCTCCAGCAACGCCGCCCGGATCTGCGAGCTGTATCTGTCCGACGACCTGAGCTTCAAGCGCGATTTCAAGACCGTCAGCGACAGCTTGCCGAAGGTACTCGGCTTCGTCTTCGCGCATACGGGCCTCAAGTCGGGCCTGGCCGAACGCTTCAAGGCCGTCCTCAACATCCTCCAGAACGGCGGCGCGATCGCCGACGACCTGATCCAGACCCGTTGCCAGCGGGGTGCCGAGATCGCCGCGCAACTGCGCTTCCCGCCCGCCGTCTGCGAGGCCATTCATGCCCTCGACGAGCACTGGAACGGCAGGGGCCGCCCGGACCAGTTGGCAGGGCCGGCGATCCCGATTTATGCCCGCATCGCGCTCCTGGCCCAGGTGGTCGACGTGTTTCACACGGCGGCCGGCCCCGAAGCGGCCCTGGCGGAGGTCCGGAGCCGCAGCGGGAGCTGGTTCGATCCGCACGCGGTGGCCTGCTTCGAGCGGGCCGCTGCGATGCCGGGCTTCTGGGAGATGCTCGCCTCCGAGGCGATCACTGAGGCCGTCACCGCCCTGGAGCCCGCGCAGCGCGCCGTGGTGGTCGACGAGGATTATCTCGACGACATCGCCCGCGCCTTCGCCAAGGTCATCGACGCCAAGAGCCCGTTCACTTCCGGACATTCGGAGCGCGTCGCGGTCTATGCCGATCTGATCGCGGCGGAGCTCGGCTTCACCGCGGAACGGCGGCGCTGGCTGCGCCGGGCCGCATTGCTGCACGATGTCGGCAAGCTCGGCGTCTCGAACTCCATTCTGGACAAGAACGGCAAGCTCGACGAGGCCGAGTGGCGCGACATGCGCCACCACGCCACCCTTTCCGAGGGCATCCTCACTCGGGTCGCCGCCTTCCACGAGATGGCGCGCATCGGTGGCGCCCATCACGAGCGCCTCGATGGGCGGGGCTACCCGCGCGGTCTCCAAGCCGAGGCGATCGAGCCTGAGACCCGGATCGTCTCGGTGGCCGACGTGTTCGACGCGCTCACCGCCGACCGGCCCTACCGCAAGGCGATGCCGATCCCGAAGGCCCTCGAGATCATGCGGGCCGACCTCGGCACCGCCTTCGACCCGGTCTGCTTCAACGCCCTGGAGCGGGCCCTCACCGCCTTGGAGGGCGGGCTCGCCCAGGTGGCCGCCTGAGCTTGATCCGCCCCTGTCATCCTAGCTTCACACGCCACGGTCATGTCCCGTCCCTGGCGGACCGCCGAGCCGGTGGATGCGCCCGGATTGACCGCGCGGGCGCACCGTCCACGCGCTATCGTGTCGGAGGGGTGGGACAATGCGGGCGGACGAGCGCTTGGAGGCCGAACCCGGCAAGGGTCTGGCCCGCGCCGCGATGGCTGCGCGCCCCGAGGCGGTGACGGGTGGCAGGGAGGCGGAGGAGAGCATGGCCAAGGGAGGGGCGGCCAAATCTGATCCGGCCAAGTCCGATTCAGCGAAGTCCGACGTGACGAAGTCGGACAAGCGCCTGCGCCCGCCGGGTTCCAAGAGCGTCGGCTGGGCCCTGGTCCAGGCCGCGCGCCTGCACCGGTCCCGCGTTGGCGACCGGCTGGCGGACGTCGACCTCTTCGCCGGGCAGGAACAGGTCGTGCAGGCGCTGGCGGCGGCCGGCACCATGACGATGGGCGATCTCGCCGCGACCCTGCGGGTGCGCCCGCCCACCGCCTCGAAGACCATCTCGCGGTTGGCGGCCCTCGGCTTCGTCGAACGGCGGGCCGAGGCCGGCGACGGCCGCATCGTGCGCGTGCGCCTCACCGAGATGGGTCTGACCAAGGCTGCCGCCATCGAGCGGATCTGGGACGATGTCGAGGCCGAACTCCTCGACGGATTCGACGGCAAGGAGAAGCGCCGCCTGCGCAAGCTGCTGCGCAAGGCCGCCCGCAACCTCGCGGAGGTTTCGGGCGTGACCGGCCACGAGGTCGAGGGCGATTCCGAGATGGACGAGGACGAGCCCGACACCCTGGCGGTGCCGGAGGCGCTGTAGGCCCCACTCGCCACCCGGTCGCGTCGAGCTCGCTCAGCGCAGCCGGAACGGTTCCGCTTTGCTCGCTTGCCGACGCAGGGCGGCGATCCGGGCCCGCTCCTGGAGCGGCGACGGTCGCGGCGGTTCGATAGGGGCCGGTGTCCCGGCCTTGCGCATCATCCCGGAGCCCGCATGCATCGCGCGCCGCCGCCGCCGATCGCGCCGGTCCCAGGCCTGGGCGAGTCGCGTGGCGACCTGGTCGAGCAGCCAGATGAACGCCGAGACGAGGATCGCGAGGCTGCAGGCGACACCGATCAGGAGCCCCCAGATGCCGGGGGCGGGAATCACCATCAGGCTGACGAGGCCGATGCTCGCCATGAGGGGTATCCAGCGCGCCATCTCGCTTCCCTACCGAATTCCGTTCCTCCTGATTGTCCCGCAGGGTCGATAACATTTAGTGGATGTGGCGGGTGGTCGCGGAGGCTCCGCCACCCGAGGCGTCGGATATTGGGCAGGTGGCGCGTTCGTTGCGGCCCCGCCCTGCCCCACAGGCGGGTGCCCGCATCGCCTCTGCTGCCTTAAAGCTGCACGCGCGGATTCGCAGCGGGCGGGGCGCCGGGAAACGGGATCGGACCGTGGAAGACACCTCGGGGCACGCTGCATCGCGCAGCCGGCGACTTGCCGGCATCGCCCTGATGTGCGGAACGCTGGCCTTCTTCGCCTGCCTCGACGCCTCGGCCAAGACCCTGGCCGGACACGGCGTCGACCCGCTGCTCTCCACCTTCATGCGCTACGCCGTGAATGTCGGCCTCGTGCTGATGGTGCTCAATCCCGTGCGCACGCCCGGGGTCGCGCGCACGAACCGGCTCGGGCTGCAGGTGCTGCGCTCGCTGCTGCTGTTCGGCTCCACGGCCCTCAACTTCCTGGCCCTGCGCCAGTTGCAGCTCGCCGAGACCCTCTCGATCCAATTCGCCACGCCCCTGATGGTGGCGCTGCTCGCCGGGCCGCTCCTCGGCGAATGGTCGTCGCCGCGCCGGCTCGTGGCGGTGGGGATCGGCTTCCTCGGGGTGCTGGTCATCGTCCGGCCGGGCGTCGGCGCGTTCCAGCCGGCGGTGCTCCTCAGCATCGGCAACATGCTGTGCTACGCGTTCTACGTCCTGACCACGCGCAAGCTCGCGAGCGTCGATTCGACGGCCACCACGGTGTTCTATTCGGGGCTGGCCGGGCTCGCGGTGATGAGCCCGCTCCTGCCCTGGATCTGGACCACGCCGACGGCCTGGAGCACCTGGGCCCTGCTCGTCGGGGTCGGATTGTTCGGCACCCTGGGGCACTGGCTGCTGGTGCTGGCCCATGCCCGGGCGCCGGCCAACGTGCTGGCGCCCTTCATCTACACCCAGCTGCTCTGGTCGGTGATGCTGGGATACCTCGTGTTCGGCGACGTGCCGAACCGATGGACGCTGATCGGCGCGTCCATCGTCATCGGGTCCGGGCTCTACCTCCTGGCCCAGGAGCGTAGGTCGGCCCGGACGCGTCCCGCTCAGCGGTGACGGTGGTGGTGGCGGCGCGACTTCATGCGCGTGCGATAGGCCCGGCGGCCCGGATCGATCCCGAGGGCCCCGTTCACCGTGCCGACCGCGCCGCCGACCGCGCCGCCGACGATCCCGCCGATCGGTCCGGCGACCCGGTCGCCCTCGGCCGCGCCCCGGCGGATGCCGCCCGGCAGGCCCTGCGCCTCGGCCGCGCCCGAGAGCGCGAAGGCGGAGAGGACGAGGCTGGCGGCGAGCAGAGCTTTTCTCATGGTGCTGTCTCCCAATGACGCCGCGTCTCGGCCGCCCCTCGAACTCGGCTCCGGGCCGAAACCGGCCGGCACCCGAACGCGTGCGGAACAACGGCCGAGCTTGAAATAGGCTCCCGCGGAACGTCTGCGGTGTTTGACGGAGGCTTAAAGCTCGCTGGTCTCGGGCCGGCGCCGCTGCTAGAAGCCGCCGGATGGACGCTCATGGTGATCTCCGGACGCGGCGCGGCGCGCCGATCCCGTCCGCCCTGCGAATTATGAGCCCGGCCTGCGCCTGAGGGCCGCCGCGGCGGTCCGACGCGAAGGCCGGGAGGGCGAGGATTCGCCTCCATTCCGCCGGCCCGGGTGGCAGATTGCCCGCCGACCGCCTCCAAGACCGATCAGCGCCGAAGACCCCCCAGACATCCCATGAGCGACCAGACCTCTCCCGCCGCGGCCCCCGCCCGTGACTATTCGAAGACCCTGTTCCTGCCCCAGACCGCGTTCCCGATGCGGGCCGGCCTGCCGGTGCGCGAGCCTCTGCTGCTGGAGCGCTGGGCCGCCACCGACCTCTATCGCCAGATCCGCGTGCAGGCCGCCGGCCGCCCGAAATTCGTGCTGCACGACGGCCCGCCCTACGCCAACGGCAACATCCACATCGGCACGGCGCTCAACAAGATCCTGAAGGACGTGATCGTCCGCGCGCAAGGGGCGCTCGGCTACGACGCCAACTACGTGCCGGGCTGGGACTGCCACGGCCTGCCCATCGAGTGGAAGATCGAGGAGCAGTACCGCGCCAAGGGCCGCAACAAGGACGACGTCCCGGTCATCGAGTTCCGCCAGGAATGCCGGACCTTCGCGGGCCACTGGCTCGACGTTCAGCGCGAAGAGTTCAAGCGCCTCGGCGTCACCGGCGACTGGGACCACCCCTACGTCACCATGTCGTTCCCGGCCGAGGCCGCGATCGCCCGCGAACTCATGACCTTCGCCACCACCGGCCAGCTCTATCGCGGCTCGAAGCCGGTGATGTGGTCGGTGGTCGAGAAGACGGCCCTGGCCGAGGCCGAGGTCGAGTACGAGGACGTCGTCAGCGACGCGATCTTCGCGGCATTCCGGATCACCGACGGTGCCGCGGCGGATCTCGCGGCGGCACGGGTCGTGATCTGGACGACCACGCCCTGGACGATGCCGGCCAACCGCGCCGTCGCTTACGCAAAAAAGGTGGCCTATGGCCTCTACCGGGTCACGGCGGCGGCCGAGGACAACTGGGCCAGGGTGGGGGACGCCTACGTCCTGGCGGACACGCTGGCTGCGTCCGTCTTCGCGAGTGCCCGCGTCGAGGCCTTCGAGCGCCTGCGCGACGTCGCGCCGGCTGAACTCGCGGGCTTGACCCTGAGCCATCCGCTGGCCGGCCACCTGTCCGGCTACGACTTCGCCGTTCCGCTTCTCGACGGCGAGCACGTCACCGAGGAGGCCGGCACCGGCTTCGTTCATACGGCGCCGAGCCACGGCCGCGAGGATTTCGAGGTCTGGATGGCCAACGGCCGCGCGCTCGCCCAGCGCGGCATCGAGACCCGCATCCCCTACACCGTCGATGCCGATGGCGCGCTGACCGAGGAGGCGCCCGGTTTCACGGGAAAACGTGTCCTTAACCACAAGGGCGAGAAGGGCGACGCCAACAAGGCGGTCATCGCTGCGCTGACCGAGGCCGGCGCCTTGGTGGCCCGCGGCACCCTCAAGCACAGCTACCCGCATTCCTGGCGCTCAAAGAAGCCAGTCATCTTCCGCAACACGCCGCAATGGTTCATCGCGATGGACCGGCCGGTGGAGTCCCTCGGCGGCCAGACCCTGCGCGAGGTCGCCATGCGGGGCATCGAGGACACCCGCTGGGTGCCGCCCCAGGGCAGGAACCGCATCAACGGCATGGTGGGCAACCGGCCCGACTGGGTGGTCTCACGCCAGCGCGCCTGGGGCGTGCCCATCACGGTCTTCGTCAAGCGCGGCACCCACGAGGTTCTTCGCGATGCGGCGGTGAATGCCCGCATCGAAGCGGCCTTCCAGGCGGAGGGCGCCGACGCCTGGTTCACCGATGCGGACGGTGCCCGCTTCCTGAGGCCGGAGCACGATCCGGCGGATTACGAAAAAGTCACGGACGTCCTCGACGTCTGGTTCGATTCCGGTTCGACCCACGCCTTCGTGCTGGACGACGCGGACCAGTTCCCCGGCCTCGCGGGCGTCAAGCGTCGCCGCGACGGTGGCGACGACACGGTCATGTACCTGGAGGGGTCCGACCAGCATCGCGGCTGGTTCCAGTCGTCCCTGCTCGAATCCGCCGGCACGCGGGGCCGCGCGCCCTACGACATCGTCCTCACCCACGGGTTCGTGCTCGACCCCAAGGGCCTGAAGATGTCGAAGTCGAAGGGCAACGTCGTCGCGCCGCAGAACGTCATCAAGGATTCGGGCGCCGACATCCTGCGCCTGTGGGTGGCGGCCTCCGACTACGCCGACGACCTGCGCATCGGTCCGGAGATCATCAAGACCTTCGCTGAGACCTACCGCAAGCTGCGCAACTCGCTGCGCTGGATGCTGGGCTCCCTGGCGCATTTCGAGCCTGGTACCGAAATCCCCCATGCGGAGCTGCCCGAGCTGGAGCGCCTGATCCGGCACCGGCTGTCCGAGCTCGATGGCGAGATCCGCGAGGCCTACGCCACCTTCGACACCAAGCGGGTGGTGGCGCTCCTCAACGGGTTCATGACCGGCGACCTCTCGGCCTTCTACTTCGACGTCCGCAAGGACGCGCTCTACTGCGACCCGGCCTCCTCGACCGTGCGCCGCGCTGCCCTCCAGGTCATCGACGAGACCTTCCGCCGGGTCACGATCTGGCTCGCGCCCGTGCTGGCCTTCACGGCGGAGGAGGCCTGGCTCGACCGCTACCCGTCGGAGACCGGCTCGGTCCATCTCCAGACGTTGCCGGAAACGCCGGCTTCCTGGCGGGACGAGGCGCTCGCCGCACGCTGGCAGCAGATCCGCCGGGTGCGCCGGGTCGTCACCGGCGCCCTGGAGATCGAGCGCACGGCCAAGCGCATCGGTGCCAGCCTTGAGGCGGCCCCCACCGTGTACATCGCGGATGCGGACCTGCGCGCGGTGGTGCAGGGCGTCGATTTCGCCGATGTCTGCATCACCTCCGCCATCCGCATCGCCGAGGGCGAAGGCCCGGCCGAGGCGTTCCGCCTCGACGACGTGCGCGGCGTCGCGGTGGTGTCGGCTCTGGCCGAGGGTCGCAAATGCGCCCGGTCCTGGCGGGTGACGCCCGATGTCGGCGCAGACCCGGATTATCCCGACGTGACGCCCCGTGATGCCCGGGCCCTGCGCGAGTGGGACGCCGCCCACGCCGCCGATGTCGGCGCGAGCGCCGCGTGAAGCGGATGCCGCGTCATCCCTTCCCCCGCCTCGGGGGGAGGACCGGCCTGTGCGCCTGACCCCCTTCCGCCTCGGCCTCGCGGCGCTCCTCGTCACCCTCGGCCTCGACCAGGCGACGAAGCTCGGGCTGTATTTCGGTACCGACCTCGTGCTGACGCAGCCCTGGCGGCTCGCCCCCTTCGCCGAGTTCCTCGTGGTCTGGAACCGGGGCGTGTCCTACGGGATGTTCCAGCAGGAGGGCAGCCTCGGCCGCTGGGTCCTCGTGATGGTCTCCTGCGTCGCGGCGATCGCCCTGACCTTCTGGATGCGGCGGGCCGAATCGCGCCTGCTGGGTTTGGCCCTCGGGCTCGTGGCGGGGGGCGCCATCGGCAACGCCATCGACCGGGCCGCCTACGGCGCGGTGTTCGATTTCGTGCACCTGCACTGGGGCCGGTGGTCCTGGTACGTGTTCAACGTCGCCGACGCGGCCATCGTCGCCGGCGTGGTCGGCCTCATCCTCGACAGCCTCCGGCCGGCGCCGAAGCGCGGCGATTCGCAATCGTGAGGACGGCCCCGCATTCCGTGCGCGGATGTGATCCGTAAACCACACCGGGGATCGTTGTGCTGCGGAGGCTGGTGCGCTGCGGTCAAGGCGCCATACGATCGCCTGAAACCGGGATCAGGCCGGACGGGTCGGATCAGGCGGCGGCCAAGCGCCCATCCCGGCACGGGAAACCGGAGCCGACCAACCGGGCGAAGAACGGGGACAACATGATCGGGCATCGGGGTTTGCTGGTGGTGGTGGGCGTTCTGAGCGCGGCAAGCGCGCAGGCGCAGCAGGGCGTGTTCATGCGGGACGCCCTCAGCAATATCGGCCTGATCGAGCCCGAGAAGCCGGCCATCAATTACCGCGAGCGCGCGCCCCTGGTGATGCCGCCCAAGCTCGACGGGCGGGCCCTGCCGCCGCCGCGCCAGCCGGAAGCTTCGGCGCAATGGCCCAAGGATCCCGAGATCGTCCAGCGCGAGCGTGAGCGCGAAGAGGCCCGCAAGCCGATCGCGCGCGGCACCCAAGGGCGGATGAACGACAACAACATGACCCTGTCCATCGACGAGATGCGGGCCGGTCGCCGGGCGGGGGCCCAGGCCCGCACGGAGAACGGGCGGCCCGAAGGCGAGAACGACGACCGCAATTCCTTCTGGTCGAACCCCTTCGGACTGCGCTCGGCGGAAGTGGCGGAGCCCTCCGCGGTGGAGCCCGACCGCGACGTGCTCACCGACCCGCCGACCGGTTACCGCAAGGCACCGCGCAAGATCGCCAAGAGCAACGGCGATCCCGTGAACAATCCCTCGCGCGAGCGCGAAGAATCCGATCCGGGCGCCTACCTGCGCGCCCGCTCGGCGAACTGAACCTGGGTCCGGTGCCGGCCCCGCGCGGGCTCCGGTCGCCGTCGAGGGCCCGACGCCCATCCGCTTCGCCCCCGCCGGTGGCGCGCGGCGGGCGCAATTCCAACAGGACGGATGGCTCCGCAACGGGCCGGCCGCGGAAGGATCAGCATTGATGCATCTGTTCAGGAAGGACACGCCCCATTTCGGTCCGTCGCGCGGCCATGCCAGCGCCGGCCGGGCGGACGCCGCCCCCTTCGGGCGCTCCGAGGCGGGCGGACCCGAGGTCAGCGCCTTCGCGCTCGACAATGGCCTCGACGTCGTCGTCGTTCCCGACCACCGCGCCCCCGTCGTCACCCACATGGTGTGGTACCGCAACGGCTCGGCCGATGACCCGCTCGGCCAGTCGGGCATCGCCCACTTCCTCGAGCACCTGATGTTCAAGGGGACCGAGCGGCACCCGATCGGCGCCTTTTCGAAAGCCGTCTCGGGCCTCGGCGGCCAGGAGAACGCCTTCACATCCTACGACTACACCGCCTACTTCCAGCGCGTGGCCCGCGATCACCTCAAGACCATGATGGAATTCGAGGCCGACCGCATGACCGGCCTCGTCCTCGACGACGCCGTGGTGGCGCCCGAGCGCGACGTGGTGCTGGAGGAGCGCCGCATGCGGGTCGAGACCGACCCCTCCGCCCAGCTCTCCGAGGCCATGGCCGCCTCGCTGTTCGTGCATCATCCCTACGGCACGCCGATCATCGGCTGGATGCACGAGATCGAGGAACTGAACCGCACCCACGCCCTCGACTACTACAAGCGCTTCTACACGCCCGAGAACGCCATCCTGGTGGTGGCCGGCGACGTGACTCCGGACGACGTGCGCCGCATGGCCGACGAGACCTACGGCCGCGTCACCCCGCAGGGCACCCGGCCCGTCCGCCTGCGTGCCCGGGAGCCGGAGCCCAAGGCCCTGCGCCGCCTCGCGGTGGCCGACCCCAAGGTCGAGCAGCCGACCCTGCAGCGGCTCTACCTCACGCCGTCCTGCATCACCGCGCGGGACGGCGAGTGCCACGCCCTGGAACTGCTGGCCGAGGTGATGGGCGGCGGCTCGACCTCATACCTCTACCGCAAGCTGGTGATGGAACTCGGCGTCGCCGTGAACGCGGGTGCCTGGTACATGGGCTCGGCCATCGACGACACCCGCTTCTCGGTCTACGCGGTGCCGGCCGAGGGCGTCAGCCTGGAGAAGCTCGAGGAGGAGGTCGACCGGATCCTGCGCCGCGTCCCCTCCGAGGCCCTTACGCCTGAGGCGATCGAGCGGGCCAAGACCCGGCTCGTGGCCGAGACGGTCTATTCCTCCGACAGTCAGTCGTCGCTGGCCCGCATCTACGGGTCCGCGCTCGCCATCGGCGAATCGATCGAGGAGGTTCGCCGCTGGCCCGCCGACATCGAGGGCGTGACGCAGGCGCGCCTCGCGGCGGTGGCGGAGCGCTACCTCGTCCCGGCCCGCTCGGTGACCGGCTACCTCACCAAGGCTCGCGAAGCCGATGCGGCCTGAGACCCAGTTCTCGTGAGACCCGGGTGGCCTGAAGGCCGCCCGACGCCCTTTCGGACGGCAGCGGCCCCGCCGCCGCGCCCCCGCGCACAGCATGAGGTTTCAATGACCATGGCCACCAATCTGGTCGACACCGCCACCCGCTCCGCGACCTCGCCGACCCAGGCCGTTCCCGTCGCGACCGCCCCCGGCATCGAGGCGTGGCACGTCGAATCCCCGGTGGTGCCCCTGATCGCCCTGGCCTTCACCTTCGAGGGGGGCGCCGCCCAGGACCCCGAGGGCAAGGCCGGCGTCGCCCAGATGCTCGCCCGCCTCCTTGACGAGGGGGCGGGCGACCTGTCCTCGGACGCCTTCCAGGAGCGCTTGGCGGCACGGGCCATCGAGCTGTCCTTCCATGCCGGGGCCGATGCTCTCGGCGGCTCGCTCAAGATGCTGGTCAAGCACGCGGACGAGGCCATCGACCTCCTCGCCCTGGCGCTGGCCAAGCCCCGCCTCGATCCCGATGCCATCGAGCGGGTGCGCGCCCAGACCCTGGCGAGCCTGCGCTACCAGCAGAACGATCCCGGCGTGATGGCCTCGCGCCGCTTCTTCGCCGAAGCCTATGCCGGCCACCCCTATGCCCGCCCGTCCTCCGGCACGGCCGAGAGCATCGCGGCGATCACCCGTGACGACCTCGTGGCGATGCATCGTCAGATCATCGGACGCGGCGCCGTGAAGGTCGCGGCGGTCGGCGCCATCGACGCCGAGCGCCTCGCCGAGGCCCTGGACCGGGCCTTCGGCAAACTCGACATGGCCGAGCCCCTGAAGGCCGTGCCGCAGACGCGGGTCCAGAATCTCGGGGCGCGCCACGTGGTCGACCTCGACGTGCCGCAATCGGTGATCCGCTTCGGCCTGAACGGCGTCGCCTGGCGCGACCCCGACTTCATCCCGGCCTACGTCCTGAACCACATCCTCGGCGGCGGCTCCTTCACCTCCCGCCTCTTCCAGGAAGTGCGCGAGAAGCGCGGCCTCGCCTACTCGGTGGGTACCTCGCTCGTCAGCCACCGCGCCGCCTCGATGACCTGGGGCTACACCGCCACCAAGAACGAGCGCGTCGGCGAGGCCCTGTCGGTGATCGGCGAGGAGATCGGCCGGCTCATCAGCGAAGGTCCCTCGGACGACGAACTGCAGAAGGCCAAGGACTACCTCACCGGGTCCTACGCGCTCGGCTTCGACACCTCGACCAAGATCGCGCATCAGCTCGTGCAGATCGCCTTCGAGGGGCTGGGCATGGACTACATCGCCCGCCGCAACGATCTCGTCGCCAACGTGACGCAGGCCGATATCCGTCGCGCCGGCGCCCGCACTTTCGCGGATGGCCGGATGCTGGTGGTGGCGGCCGGACGCCCGACCGACTTCTAGGGACTGCCGGTCCCGAGGATGTTCGGGGGTGATCGCGGATCACCCCTGACAGTCCGGCGATCCCGCGCACATCCCCCCTGGTCGGCCAAGGTTCCCCGCCTACCTCGCAGCGTGAGAAGCGGATCTCATCGCCGTGCCGGAGAGCGTGCCCGTGGCCCACGAGGAATCCCCAACGGGGCAGCGGGCCCTGCGCCCGGCCGTGATGCTGGGCGCGCTCGGCATCGTCTATGGCGACATCGGGACCTCGCCGCTCTACGCCTTCAAGGAGGCGGTGCGCGCCGCCAGCGCAGGGGCGCCGCCGACGCCGATCGCGGTGACGGGCGCCGTCTCGCTGATCCTGTGGTCGCTGATCCTCATCGTCTCCATCAAGTACGCGGTGCTGATCCTGCGCGCCGACAATCGCGGTGAGGGCGGCATCGTCGCCATGCTGGCCCTGCTCGGCGCCCGCCACGCCAAGCCCGGCTCGTGGACCGGCGTGCTCCTCGTGGTCGGCCTCGTCGGTGCCGCCCTCCTCTATGGCGACGGCGCGATCACACCCGCCATCTCGGTGCTCTCGGCGGTCGAGGGACTCAAGGTCGAGGCGCCGGGGCTCGCGCGCTTCGTGGTGCCCATCACCATCGCCATCCTCATCGGCCTGTTCCTGGTCCAGAGCCGGGGCGTGGCCTTCATCGGCCGCATCTTCGGGCCCGTGATGCTCGCCTGGTTCGTCGTGCTCGCGCTGCTCGGCCTCGGCGGCATCTGGCACGCGCCGCAGATCCTGGCCGCGGCGAACCCGCTCAAGGCGATCGAATTCCTGGGCCATGCGGGCTGGCACGTCAGCTTCGCCATGCTAGGCGCGGCCTTCCTGGCGGTCACCGGCGGCGAGGCGATGTATGCCGATCTCGGGCATTTCGGGGCCGGGCCGATCCGCGCCTCCTGGTTCGGCCTCGTGCTGCCGGCCCTGGTGATCCACTATTTCGGACAGGGCGCGCTCCTGCTGGTCGAGCCCGACGCCATCGAGAATCCGTTCTACCGCCTGAGCCCCGACTGGGCGCATTACCCGCTGATCGGGCTGGCGACGGTGGCCACCGTCATCGCCTCGCAATCGATCATCTCGGGCGCCTTCTCGCTCACCCAGCAATCGATCCAGCTCGGCTTCCTGCCGCCGATGCGGGTGGTCCACACCGCCCGGCACGAGCGCGGGCAGATCTATGTGCCGATGGTGAACTGGCTGCTCGCCGCCGCCACCCTGAGCGCGGTCTTGATCTTCGGCTCCTCGGACGCGCTGGCCGGCGCCTACGGCATCGCGGTGGCCTCCCTGATGGCGATCACCACCCTGCTTGCCGCCCTCGTGGCGTTGAAATGGGGCTACAACCCCGTGGCCGTGCTGGCGGTGAACGGGTTCTTCCTCCTCATAGACCTCGTGTTCCTGGGCGCCAACAGCGTGAAGCTGTTCGAGGGCGGCTGGTTTCCGCTGATGCTCGCCGCCCTGGTGGCGTTCCTGATGCTGACCTGGCGCAAGGGCAACCAGCTCGTCGAGGCGGCGCGGGTTTCGCTCCGTCAGCCCGAGGGTGAGTTCCTGGAGCAACTCCGGCGCGCGCCGCCCATCGTCCTGCCGGGTAACGCCGCCTTCCTGTCCTCGGCCACCAGCGCGATTCCCCTGCACCTGTCCCGCTTCGTCGAGCGCAGCCACGCCCTGCACAAGCGCATCCTCATCGTCACCGCCCGCTACGAGGAGGAGCCCACCCTGCCCCGCGACCAGCGCGCGGAGGTCGTGGTGATCACGCCCGACATCACCCGCGTGATCCTGCGCTACGGCTTCATGGAAGACGCCTCGGTGCCCGACGGCCTGCGCTGCGCCGTCGAATCCAAGCGCCTGCCGCCAGAATGTCTGGAGGATCTCACGATCTTCATCGGGCACGAGACCATCATCCCGAAGAGCGACCAGCGCGGCATGGCGACCTGGCGGGAGGAGATCTACGCCTTCCTGCTGCGCAACGCCGAGCGCACCGGCGCGCATTTCTGCGTGCCGACGCGGCAGCTGGTGGAGGTCGGCACCGAGATCGAGATCTGAGCTCGGGGCATCAACTCTCGCGCGGACTCCGCCCTACGGCCTTGCGGGCAGCGCTCCGGGTGTCGCAAAAGGAAGCGGCGCGGGCGGGCGGACCGGTCGCGCCGAACCCGGGACGTGTAGCGTAGCGATGACCGAACTGGCGCCGAAGGCCCTGGCGATCCGCCTGCGGCAACAGGCGATCCTCTCCGATTTCGGGGTCGAGGCCCTGCGCGCCACCGAATTGCTGCCCCTGCTCCAGCGCGCCACCGAACTCTGCGCGGAGGGGATGGAGGCGCAGTTCTGCAAGGCGCTGGAATACAAGCCGCACCAGGATTGCCTCCTCGTCTGCGCCGGGATCGGCTGGGCTGCGGACGCGGTGGGCACCACCATCATCGGCGCCGACCTCGCCTCGCCGGCGGGCTATGCCCTGAAGACGGGCCGCCCCGTGATCTCGAACCACCTCGAGAACGAGACGCGTTTCCGGACCCCGAAGCTGATGGCCGACCACGGCATCCGCCGGGCGATCAACGTGCTCATCGCCAACCGCGACGGCAATTACGGTGTGTTGGAGGTGGACGACACCCGCGAGGGCCAGTTCGAGGAGGCGGACATCGCCTTCATGCAGGGCTTTGCCAACCTCGTCGGCGGCGCCATCGAGCGCCAGCGGGCCGAGGCGCGGCTGAAGGCGGCCCTGGAGCGCCAGGAACTCCTGTCCCGCGAGATGAGCCACCGGGTGAAGAACAGCCTCGCGGTCGTGGCAGGCTTCCTCGGGCTGCAGGCCCGGGGCTCCGACAACGCCGACGTGAAGAGCGCGCTGGCCGATGCCCGCACTCGGGTGGAGGCGGTAGCCCAGGTCCACGACCAGCTCTGGCGCCAGCCGAGCCTGGAGGCGATCGACGTCGCGGGCTTCCTCGAGGCCCTCTGCGCCAAGCTGCAGGAGAGCGCGCCGCGCCATCGCATCGTCTGCCGCGCGGCGCGGGTGAACATCCCCGCCGACCTCGCGATCCCGTTGGGGCTGTTTGTCAACGAACTCGTCACCAACGCGATCAAGTACGCCTACGCGGAGGGCGAAGGCGAGATCCGGGTGGACGCGCGGCCCGACGATGCGGATGGCCTGATCCTCGGCGTGGCCGATGACGGCGTCGGCCTGCCGGAGGGGTTCGATCCGGCGGCGGCGCGCAGCGCCAGCCTCGGCATGCGCATCATCAACAGCCTGGCGCGCCAGCTCGGCGGCGCGCTGACCGTCGCCCCCGACGTCCAGGGGGCGCACTTCTCCCTGCGGGTCGCGCCGCTGGCGTGAGGGGGAGCGCCGCGCGCTCCCCGGCCGCTCAGACCAGTCCGAGCTTCTGGGCGAGGCCGATCCGCTGGAGCTTGCCGGTGGCGCCCTTGGGGATCTCGTCGAGGATCAGGATCTTGGCGGGCACCTTGAAGGCGGCCAGGCGCTCCGAGGCGAAGCTGCGCAGCTCCTTCTCCGCCAGATGCTGGCCCTCGCGCAGGACGATGGCGGCGCAGACGTCCTCGCCGAGCTTGTCGTGCGGCATCGCGAAGGTCACGCATTGCGACACCGCCGGGTGGTCCATCAGGATCTCGTCGACCTCGCGGGGCGAGATCTTCTCGCCGCCTCGGTTGATGATTTCCTTGAGGCGCCCGGTGATCGAGAGGTAGCCCTCGGGCGAGAGCGAGCCCTGGTCGCCGGTGCGGAACCAGCCCTGCTTCGTGAAGGCCTCGGCATTGGCCTTGTCGTTGCTCTCGTAGCCCGACATCACGTTGTCGCCGCGGATGACGATCTCGCCGGTCTCGCCCGCGGGCAGCGGCTCGCCGTCCTCGTCCACGATGGCGATCTCGGGGCCCGCCGCGAGGCCGACCGAGCCGGCGTAATGCGGGCGTGGCGGCAGCGGGTTCGAGGCCATCTGGTGGGAGGCCTCGGTCATGCCGTAGGCCTCGATCAGGGGCGCGCCGAACACGTCCTCGATCTCCTTCATGACCTGCGGCGGCATCGAGGAGGAGGAGGAGCGGATGAAGCGCAAGGGGTTGGCCTCGATGACCTCCCGGTTGCGGGAGGCCCGGCCGAGGATCGCCTGATGCATCGTCGGCACCGCCGTGTACCAGGTCGGGCGGACCTCGCTCATCCAGCCGAAAAACTTCAGGGCGTTGAAGCCCGGCGTACAGCAGACCTGTCCGCCCGCCGAGAGCGGCGCCAGGATGCCGGCGATCAGCCCGTGGATGTGGAACAGCGGCATGATGTTGAGGCCGCGATCCTGCGCCGTGAAGGCCAGGGTGTTGCGGATGTTGCGGGCCGAGGCGCAGACGTTCGACTGCTTGAGGGGCACGATCTTCGGGCGCGAGGTGGTGCCGGAGGTGTGCAGCACGAGGCCGATATCGTCCGGGTGCGCCGGGCCGCCCTGCGGTGCGGGCGCGGTGGCCTCGCCTTCGAAGGACAGGGTGAAGCTGCCCGCCCCCTCCGCCGGGGTCGGGGTCAGGCGCACCACCGGCACGCCGAGGCGCGCGGCCACCGCCACGGCGGGGCTCTCGGAGCCGTCCGCGACCACGAGGAGCTTCGCGTTGAGGTCGGTGAGGTAGAACGTGAACTCGTCCGCCTTGTAGCTCGGGTTGAGAGGGGCGGCCGTGGTGCCCGCCCCGATGGCGATGAAGGCGGCGGCCATCTCAGGCCCGTTGTCGAGGACGATGCCGACCCGGTCGTTCCGGCCGATCCCCTGCGCGTTCAGGGCCGCGATGGTGCGGTCCGTGAGGGTGCGGAGCTGTCCGAAGGTCAGCGGCACGCCGCCGGGGCTCGACAGCGCGGTGGCGTCGTCGGCTCCGGCCCGGATCAGGGCGTGGAGGGTGGTGGCGGCGGGATTGGCGATGGAAGTCTCGGCCATGGCGAAGCGTCCTCGAATGTCTCTGGGGTTCAGGCCGGCGTGATGGAGAGGCGACCCTGCACCCGCTCCAGGCTCTGGGAGAGGAGGCGCATCAGGGCGTAGACGGTGCCGATATGCGGGGTCGGGGTGTCGGTGAGGCGCCCGAGCTCGATGATCGAGCCGACCAGGGCCTCGAGCTCGATGGGCCGCCCCGCCTCCACGTCCTGCAGCATCGAGGTCTTGTGGGCGCCGACCTTCTCGGCACCCGCGATGCGGCGCTCGATGCCGAGCTTGAAGGTGATGCCGAGGCGGTTCGCGATGGTCTCGGCTTCCCGCATCATGTCGGCGGCGAGCGCCCGGGTCTCGGGAAATTGGCAGATGTCCACCAGGGTGGCGTGGCTGAGCGCCGAGATCGGATTGAAGCTGAGGTTGCCCCAGAGCTTGAGCCAGATCTCCGCCCGGATGTCGCTGGTCACCGGCGCGCGGAAGCCCGCCCTGATCAGGGTCTGGGCCAGGGACTGCACCCGCTCCGACATGGAGCCGTCGAGTTCGCCGAGACCGAAGCGGTGGCCTTCGACGACCTGCACCACGCCGGGTTCGGTGAGGACGGCGGCTGGGTAGACCACCGAGCCGATGACGTGCTTCGGGTCGAGGTGCTTCGCGATGAGCCCGCCCGGATCGGCGGTCTCCAGGTGCGTCCCCGTCAGGTCGCCGCCGTGGCCGCCCGAAAAGTACCACCACGGAATGCCGTTCTGCATCGTCACCACCATCGTGTCGGGTCCGATGAGGTGGTGGAGGTCGGCCGCGATCGGCCCGACCTGATGGGCCTTCACGGTGAGGAGCACGATGTCGTGCGGTCCCGCCTCGGCCATCGACTTGGTGGCCTTGAGGTTGGTCACGTGGATCTCGGAGCCGTCCTCCTCGATCAGCCGCATGCCGTTGGCCTGGATGGCCTCCAGGTTGGCGCCGCGCGCGATGAAGGTGACGTCCTCGCCCGCATGGGCGAGGCGCACGCCCAAGAATCCTCCGATGGCGCCGGCGCCGACAATCGCGATGCTCATGTGGATGTCCTCGAAAAACCTGTCCTGGTCACGTCCGGGTCGGGGGGTACGGGTGTCTCACGAAAACCCGTTCGACAACACGCCGATGCCGGCGATCTCCACCTCGACCGTGGCCCCCTTGGGGATCGGCCCGGACCCCAGCGAGGTGCCGCAGGCGATGAGGTCGCCGGGCTCCAGGGTCATGTCCCGCGAGAGCTCGGCCACCAGCTCGGCGGGGCGGCGCATCATGTCGGACAGGGGATAGCGCTGGCGCTCCCGGCCGTTGACGCGCACCGCGACTTCCAGGGCCCAGGGGTCGATGTCCGTGGCGATCACCGGACCGAAGGGGCCGAAGCCGTCATGGCCCTTCGAGCGGGTCCAGTGCATGAAGCTTGGATCGGCCTTCAGGGCCTCCAGCGCGGTGACGTCGTTCACGCAGGTGTAGCCGAAGATGTGGGCGGTCGCCGTCTCCGGGGTCAGGTCGCGGCCGCGCTTCCCGATCACGATCCCGAGCTCGCCCTCGAACAGGAGGCGGCCGGCGCCCTCCGGCGCGGTGATCGTCTGCCCGCCGGCGAGGTAGCAGCTCGCGGGCTTGACGAAGTAGAGCGGCACCTCCGGCCGGGTCAGGCCCTGCTTCTCCGCCGAAGCGTGGAAGTTGTTCCACAGCGCGATGTATTTCGAGGGCCGGCACGGCAGGTCGAGGGTGACCTGCGCCAGCGGCAGGGTCGCGCCGGTCGGTACAGGGTCCGCGAAGAGATCCCCTTCGTGGACCGCGATGGTTTCTCCGTCGAGGCGGCCGAAGCCGGCCGCGCCGTCGTGGAGGTAGCGGATCCAGCGAGCCATCGCGCGTCAGCTCCGGGCGATGAAGCGGGCGCGCATCGGCTTCAGCACGAAGAGCGCGAGGAAACCGGCCAGGAACGCCATGCCGGAGGCGACGTAGAACACCGTCTGCCAGGTGCCGGTCTTGGCCTGGATGGTCAGCAGGATTGGCAGCAGCAGGGCGGCCGTGCCCTTGGCGGTGTAGAGCAGGCCCGCATTGGCCGCTGCGTTCTTGTCGCCGTAGGTGTCGCTGCAGGTGGCGGGGAACAGCGAGTAGATCTCGCCCCAGGCGAAGAACACGAGACCGGTGAGCAGCACGAACGCCATCGGGATATGGGCGAACATGCCGAGCGCCAGGATGCCGGCGCCCTCGATCAGGAAGGCGATGACCATGGTGTTCTCGCGGCCGATCTTGTCCGAGACCCAGCCGAAGAAGGGCCGCGTGACGCCGTTGAGGACCCGGTCGATGGTGAGCGCGAAGGTCAGCGCCGGCAGCGTCAGGCCCATCAGCGAGACGGGCACGCCCGCCACCTGGAAGTCCTTGGCGATGGGCGCGAGGGAGGCCGCCGCCATTAGGCCGCCAGCCGCCATCATCACGAACATGAGGTAGAGTAGCCAGAAGACCGGCGTGCGCACCATCTCGGCGGTGGAGTACTGGCGCCGGGTGACGATGTTCACGGTCTGGGTCCGGCCGGCGAGCATGCGGTCCTTGAAGGCGGCGCTCGGCGAGACGAGGAGCAGCGCGGCCAGCATGACGATGAGGCCCTGGCCGAGGCCGAACACCAGGAAGGTGTGCTGATAGCCGGAATCGCGGATCATGTTGGCGATCGGGATCACGGTCAGGGCCGAGCCCGCGCCGAAGCCGGCGGCGGTGAGGCCAGCGGCGAAGCCGCGCCGGTCGGGGAACCACTTCAGGGCGTTGCCCACGCAGGTGCCGTAGACCGCGCCGGCGCCGATGCCGCTGATGGCGGCGGCCGCGTACAGCATCGTCAGGGTGTCGGCGTAGGAATTCATCACCCAGCCGAGGGCGCACAGCGCACCGCCGAAGATGGTGACGAGGCGCGGGCCGTACTTGTCGACGAACCAGCCCTCCACCGGCACCAGCCAGGTCTCCATCACCACGAAGATCGTGAAGGCCCACTGGATGGCGGTGCGCTCCCAGCCGAACTTCTGCTGGATCGGATCGACGAACAGCGTCCAGCCGTATTGGAGGTTGGCGATCATCGACATGCAGAGCACGCCCAGGATGAGCTGGCCCCAGCGGCCGAGCGGCGGCGAATCCACGCCGGCGGTCGCGGTCAGGCGCGGACCGGCTTCGGCGGGCGCAATGCGCGCAGTCATGGGCGTCTTCCTCGGCTCAACTCTTGTTTATGTCGTTTGGTTTTATCGGCAATTATTTTGAATTCAAGGCATGAGAACTCGAGGAAGCCTGCGGGTTTGCCGCAAAATTTTTGGGTTAAACCGACAAAAAATTTGAGCTGCTGGACACGCTTAGGAAAACCGGCAAGATTTTCTTGCGCCGCTCGCAAAGGATATTTGCAACGTCGCGCGCGGGCAGCGTTCGCCATGCCGGCGCCCTCCGAAGAAATGTCGGAAAGGGAACAATCGCCGGATTCCACCGTTCCGCTTGTCCGAAACCGACCGGTCGCATGCGGTGACCGGGACTTCGGTGGATACCAGCTTCACGGAGCGTTCTGATGAGCAGCACGACGGACAAGATCAAGGGTCTGGCCAACGAGGCCGTCGGCAACATCAAGCAGGGCATCGGTTCGGCCACCGGCAACGAGAAGCTGCAGGCCGAGGGCAAGGCCCAGGAGTTGAAGGGCGAGGCCCAGAAGACCGTCGGCGACGCCAAGGACGGCATCAAGGGCGCGGCTCAGAGCGCGGCCGACGCCGTCAAGAAGATCTGATCCCGTCATATCCTGCGCGCCGCGACCCCGAGGGGCCGACCGGCGCTCAAAACGGAATCGTCCGCGTCGAGGCGCGCCCAGCGCGGCCCGGCCGGACCGGCAACTCTCGTTGGACAAGGACTTGAGACGATGAACAGGGACCAGATCGAGGGCGGCTTGCGCAACATCCGGGGCCGTGGCCGCTCCGCTATCGGCGCCGTGACCGGGCGGGTCCGCCCGCAGGCCGAGGGCGCGTTCGATCAGGCGGCCGGAGCCGTGCAATACGCCTATGGTCGCGCCCGCGATACGGCCGACGACCTGCAGCGCGACGGCGCGCACCTTGTCAACGAGGCCCGTCATCGCGGCCGTGCCATCGCTGGAGACCTGCAGGAACGGGGCCGCACCTACCAGGGCGAGGCCGTGCGCCGTGGCCGGGTCGTCGCCGCCCGCGCCGAGGAGAACAAGGGCACCACGCTGCTGCTGGTGGCGCTGGCGGCCTTCAGCGCCGGCTGGCTGATGCGTCGCGGGCGCTGAGCCCATCGGACCCGTCGCCGGCCTCCCGTGACGCGCGAGGCCGGGGCGGCTCTTGGATGGGCGGCTCTTGGACATTCCGGTCTCGGAAGCGCCGGTTCTTGGCGCGGTAAAGGGCTGCGTCCGCCCGCGCCAGCACGGTTTCCGGGGTTTCCCGGTCCGGCGAGGACCCGGTATCGCGACAGGTCGCGACGCCGAGGCTCGCCGAGATGCAGAGTAGGCTCCCGTCGAGGTCGAACGGGTCCAGGAAGCATTGCTGGATCGCCGTGATCACCCGCCGCTGGGCGGTCGTGCCGTCCACCTCGGCCACCACCACGAACTCGTCGCCTCCGATGCGAAAGGTCCGCGCGGCCTGCGCGGTCGTCGCCTGGTCGAGGCGCCGGGCGGCCTGGGCCAGCAGCACGTCGCCGGCTTTGTGGCCGAGCGTGTCGTTGACGGTCTTGAACAGGTCGAAATCCAGCAGGATCACGAGGCATTCGGCGCCCGCCACCGGGGTGTCGAGCCACGCGATCAGGCGCTCGCGCAGGGCGAGGCGGTTGCCGAGCTGCGTGAGGTCGTCGCGCCGCGCGAGCGTGTGCAGGCGCGCATGCTCGGCATCCCGCGCCGTGACGTCCCGGTCGATGCCCCGATAGCCGAGCAGCGTGCCATCCTCCCCCAGCAGGGGGATGCCGCTCGTCTCCAGCACCACGATCCCACCGTCCCGGTGGCGGTTCCGATTGATCAGGTTCGCGAAGGCCCGCTTCTCGGCGACGATGCCGCCGAAGATCGCCCCGATCCGCGTGGCCTCGTCGGAGGGCATGAAGTCGAAGGGCGTGCGCCCCAGCACCTCGTGCGGCTCGTAGCCGAGGAGGGCCGTCACGTGGCGGGAGGAGTAGGTGTAGCGTCCCTGGGCGTCCACCTCCCAGATCCAGTCGGAATTGGTGTCGAGCATCGCCTTCAGGCGCGCGATCTCCCGCAGCAGTTCGTCCGGGCTCGCAGCGTCGTCGGGATTCGGGGCCGCCGGGGAGGAGGCGCAGTGTTTCGCGGTTCTCATGGGCAGCGGGTCGGCACTCGCGGTCGATCCTGTCCTGAAATCACGCTTAGGGATAAGGATCGGTATACGAAGCCGTCCGAGACCGGTCGCCCCGCGCGGCCGGCGGGCCGCCTGCGCGGGAGACACCACCGGATGCCGATACGCCCCTGGGCCGAACTGACGACGGAGGCGTTCCGGACCCGCGACATGGGACGGACCATCGCGGTTCTGCCCGTGGCGGCCATCGAGCAGCACGGGCCGCACCTGCCGCTGGCCACCGACACGATCATCGCCGAGGGCTACCTCGCCCGCCTGGCCGCGCTGCCGGCCGAAGACCTCGACGTCCTGCTGCTGCCCGTCCAGGCCATTGGCAAATCCGACGAGCACGACGGCTTTCCCGGCACCCTGACCCTCTCCACCGAGACCGCCCTGCGGGCCTGGACCGGGATCGGCGCGGATGTCCGGCGGGCGGGCTGCGGCAAGCTCGTGATCATCACCGCCCACGGGGGCAACAGCGCGCTCATCGACCTCGTGGCGGGCGACCTGCGCGCCCTCGGGATGGTGGCGGTGACCACGGCCTGGAGCCGGTTCGGCTACCCGCAAGGGCTGTTCCCGGAGGACGAGATCCGTCATGGCATCCATGGCGGGGGCATCGAGACCGCCCTGATGCTGGCCCTGCGGCCCGACCTCGTGCGCATGGAGGCCGTGGCGGATTTCACACCCCGCACCCGCGCGATGGCGGAGCGCTTCACCCACCTGCGCGCCGGGCGGCCCGCCGCCTTCGCCTGGAAGGCGCAGGACCTCAACCCGGCGGGCGCGATCGGTGACGCCACCCTCGGCACGGCGGAGGCGGGCGCCGCCGCCCTCGACCACGGCGCCCGGGCCGTCCTCGAACTCCTGCGCGACGTCGACCGCTTCAGCCTGGCCGGATGACGCGGATGCGTGGAGGGGAATCGCCATGCGTCGCGTAACTCCACGGCGCCCCGGAGCGAAATCCCCCGGGACGGGAGGGCCACCCTCCCGGATCAGGAAAATCTCCCGGACCAGGAAGCCCGCATGGTGGCCCTCGCCCTTCCGGCCGGACCCGGCCTCACCGCTCGTTCCGCCGCCGGCCCCGCCCGGGAGCACGGCGTGAGCCTCGATACCGGCCTCGACCGGACCCTCGCCACCGCCATGGCGGCGGCGCAGGCGGGCGACGCGGAGGCCTATCGCCGCCTACTGCGGGCCTGCCTGCCGGTGGTCGCCGGGATGGCGCGGGCGCAGGGCGTGCGCCCGGATGCGGTGGACGACGTGGTGCAGGACGTGCTGCTGACGATCCACCGGGCGCGGGCGACCTACGACCCGGGCCGGCCCTTTCTGCCCTGGCTGCGCGCCATCACCCAGCGCCGGGCCATCGACGGGATGCGCCGGGCCGGGCGGCGGCCCCGCGAGGTGCACGATCCGATCGCCTACGAGGCCGAGGCCGATGGCGGTCCGGCCCCCGGCGCGGGCCTGGAGGCGCGCGACCGCGTCCGGGTGCTCGCCCGGGCCGTGGCCGCTCTGCCCGAGGGGCAGCGCCAGGCCGTGGAGCATCTGGCGCTCGGCGAACGCAGCCTCGACGAGACGGCCGCGCTGACCGGGCGCAGCAAGGGGGCCCTCAAGGTGAACCTGCACCGCGCCCTCAAGGCCCTGCGCCACACCCTCGGGCGGGACGGACCGGAGGCGGATCGGGCGGCGGCGGACGGGGCGGATGCGCGCGAACGAGGAACACACGATGTCTGAGCGCGCCCCTCTCCCCCACGACGAATTGGTGGAAGCCCTCGCGGGGGGCTTGCGGCCCGTGCGGCGCCTGCCGTCGCCCGCCCTGCGGGCTCTGATCTGGTGCGCGGCGGCCCTGGGCGCCGGCTTTGCCCTGATGCCGTTCGCCGACCTCGAGGCCCTGCACCTGCGCATGGCGGTGCCGGACCTGCGCTACGCCGCCCTCGGCGCGCTGCTCACGGCCCTGACCGCCACCGTCGCGGCTTTCCAGACCAGCGTGCCGGGGCGCTCCCTCCGCTGGACCCTTCTGCCGCTCGCGCCGGCCGCCCTCTGGGTGAGTGCGAGCGGCCTCGGCTGCCTGCGAACCGCGACGGTCCCGGGGGTCGCGCCGCCCGAGGCCGGCGGATGCTTCGCGTTCCTGATCGGCGTCTCGCTTCCGCTCTCCCTCGCGCTCGTGTGGATGCTGCGCCGGGCCTGCCCCTTGCGCCCCAACCTCACCGCGGCTTTGGCCGGACTCGCGGCCGCGGCGGCGGCGGCCGTCCTCCTGGTGCCCTTCCATCCGCACGACGCCACGGCGGCGGACCTCGCCCTTCACGGGGTCGCGGTTCTCCTCGTCATCGGGGTCAACGGCCTCGCGGGCGGGCGTTTGTTGACGCGGGGCGGCTAAGGGGCGATCGCCGCTGCCGCTCAGGCGGCCAGGATCGCGTCCGCGACCTCGCCCGGATACTCCTCGTGCGGGCTGAGCGCCCCCGGCACGGAGGCCCGGGCAACCCGACCGGTGGCGATCAGCGCGTCCATCTCGGCGCCGGAGCGGCGCGGGGCC
>NZ_BPQL01000037.1 GCF_022179225.1 Methylobacterium goesingense | reverse complement strand
CCCGGTGACACGGTTCGGGCCCAGGTCTGGAAAGACCTCGAGGCCATGTTCGACGAGACATGGGAGCACGAGAGCGGCGCCGACATGCGCGTTCGCGATTGGGGCGTGGATTCCAGCGGCTTCACCGCCGAGGTCTACGCCTTCGTCCGGACCCAGGCCGGGCGCGCCGTTCACGCGGTCGACGGCCAGGACAGCTACGCGGCGGCATTCCTCGGCGTGGGCGCCAAGGACGCGACCCCGGCAGGCAAGAAGCTGCGCCGCGGCCTGAAGACGATTCGAATCGGCGCTTCGTTCGCCAAGCAGGAACTCATGGGGTGCCTGGCGCTCCACCGCCCGCCCGAGGGCAAGCCCTTCCCAGCCGGCTTCGTCCACCTCCCGGACGACGTCACCGAGGATCAGGTCAAGCAGCTGACCGCCGAGGAGCTGGTCACTGCCGTGAAGCGGGGCCGAACCCGGCGCGAGTGGGTTCCGATCGGCGGACGGCGCAACGAGGTGCTGGACTGCGCGAACTATGCCCGTGGGCTCGCTGCCATGCGCGGCTGGGACCGCTGGCGTGAGGTCCACTGGCGCGACATCGAGGGTGCTCTGGGCATCGAGCGCACCCGCCCGGCCATCGCCCTGGATGAGGGCGTGCCGGAGGCGACGGTCGCGGCGGGATCGCTCGCCGCCCGCAATCTTCAGCGCGCCGGCAGCCGCCGCAGCAAGGTCCGAAGCCGGACGAGGTGACCATGGCCACGACCCCGGAACTCGATCTCGCGAAGATGCGGGTGCAGCTGGCCAAGCTGGATCAGCATATGGCCAGCGGCATCCTCACCATCGAGGGTGGCGACGGCATCGGGCGTGCAACGTACCGGTCCTACGCCGAGATGCGGGCCGCTCGGTCGGATCTCGTCGGCCGCATCAACGCTCTCGCGGCAACGATCGCGGCCGCACCGATTCGGCGAACCCGTCAGGTCGTCGTGACCAGCCGCAGCGGATGGTAGCGTGAACGCATATCGCGACGTCCGCATCAGCCTGAAGGGGGGCGGCCCGATCCAGCCGATGGCCATGGATCTCAGTGGCGGCACCGGGTTCGGCGCCGCGGCAGCTGAGACCGGACCCTACGATGTCGCCAACGGCTCCGGCCGCCGCTCACGTACTTGGCGTGTCGGCAGCTATGGCCCGAACACCGCGATTACGTACGCGCTCGACGAGTTGCGCCGGAAGTCGCGGGACCAGACCCGCAAGAATCCTTACGCCGGCGCAGTCGTCGACAAGCTCGTCTCGAACATCATCGGCACCGGCATCGCGCCCCGCTCAATCGCGGCGCGTTCCGTCGAGGGGCTGTCCGAGGAAGCCGCCGCCCAACGGAAGAAGGAGGATGCGGCGTTCCGCGCCGAGCTTCAGCGGCTGCACTTGGCCTGGACAGACGAGGCCGACGCCATCGGCGCCCACGACTATTACGGCCTGCAGGCTCTGGCCGTGCGCGGCATGGTCGAGGGCGGCGAGACCTTCACCCGTCTGCGTACGCGCCGCCCCGAGGACGGCCTGACCGTTCCGTTGCAGCTTCAGCTTCTCGAAGGCGATCACTGCCCTCATCTCAAGACCGATGCTGCGAACAACATTCGGCAGGGCATCCAGTACAACGCCATCGGGCGGCGCACCGGGTATTACCTCTACCGGGAGCATCCGGGCGACGGCATCCTGACACCGGCTGGTATCGAGGAGGCGTTGGTGCCGGCCACCGACGTCTGTCACCTCTACCGCGCGATGCGCCCCGGGCAGGACCGCGGCGAGCCCTGGTTGGCCCGAGCGCTGCGCACGCTCTACGACCTCGACGGCTACCTCGACGCGGAGCTCGTTCGGAAGAAGAACGCCGCGCGTTTCCTCGGCTTCATCACGAAGAAGATCCAGGACGATCTCGATTCCGGCCCAGGCAGCGGCGTGCTTGGGACCGATCCGGCGGAGGATGACGGAGGCGCTGTCCTCGACCTTGAGCCAGCCACCCTCCAAGTGCTGGCCGAGGGAGAGGAGGTCACCTTCAGCGACCCAAAGGACGTCGGGCCGAACTTCGACATGTTCGTACGCCAGTCGCTACGCGGCGTCGCGGTCGCGGCCGGTGTCCTCTACGAGGAGCTGAGCGGGGACTACGCCCAGGGCAACGACCGCACCCTGCGCGCGGCGCTCAACAGCTTCCGCCGTTCCATCGAGATGTGGCAATTCCACCTCGTCGTCTTCCAGTTCTGCCGTCCGGTGTTCCGACGCTGGGTCGACCTCGCCCTGCTCTCCGGTGCCCTGAAGCTGCCCGAGGGAATGACCCGGCAGGACGCCTACGCGGTGAACTGGATCCCGCCGTCATGGCCGTACATCCACCCGGTGCAGGACGTCGAAGGCAAGATCCTCGAGATCCAGTCGGGCCTCTCCACCCGCACGCGTAAGGTCGCCGAGGGTGGCTACGACGCCGAGACGCTCGACGCCGAACAGCGAGCGGACAACGATCGGGCCGACGCTCTGGGCCTCGTCTACTCCAGCGACGGCCGCCAGAAGGCGAAGGCTCCGACTACGCAGCCTGAGGCCCCGTCCGAGCCGAACCCCGCGACACCACCCGAAGGGCAGCAATGACCAGCGCGCTCCGCGCCCTGACGGCCGAGCCGTGGGCGATCCGACCCGACTACCTGCACTTCATGGCCAGCCTCGCCAGCCTCGACCGCGACGGCCGCGCCGGGCGGCGCTCTGCTGAGGGCGAAGACTGGTTCCGCCTCGACCTGCAAGCCGCCGCCGGCCCGACTGCGCAGCGCCTGGACGGCGCGCGCTACGCCATGCTGACCCGAGAGGGCGTCGCCATCGTGCCCATCGTTGGCCCGATCTTCCCGCGCGCCAACCTGATGACCGAAATGTCCGGCACCGGCTGCTCGGCCGCCATGCTCGCCCGAGACCTGCAGCTTGCACGGGACAGCGCGGACGTCGGCGCCATCCTGCTCATGGTGGATTCACCCGGTGGATCGCCCACCGGCATCAACGCGCTCGCCGATCAGATCTACGCCATGCGGGGCCGGAAGCGCGTGCTCGCTCATGTCAGCGGCACCTGCGCCTCTGCCGCCTACTGGCTGGCCTCGGCCGCAGGCGAACTCGTCACCGAGAAGACCGGCGTCGTCGGCTCGATCGGCGTCGTGGCAGCCATCCCGAAGCAAGTCGAGCCCGACGCCTCGGGAAACATGTCGATCGAGATCGTCTCGTCCAGCGCCCCGAACAAGCGCCCGGACCCGCAGACCGAGGAAGGCGCGGCCGAGATCCGCTCCCTCCTTGACGGTATTGAGGACCAGTTCGTGGCCGACGTCGCCCGCGGTCGTAAGACGACCCCGGCGCGCGTCCGCACCGACTTCGGCGCGGGTGGTGTGAAGGTCGGCGCGGCCGCGGTCGCCGCCGGCATGGCCGACCGTGTTCAATCCTACGACCGCAGCTTCCGCGAGCTGGCCCAGACGGCCGCGAACGAGCGGGTCGCTCGGGCTGCCCAACGGTAGCCGAACCCCATCCACGGCGAAGGCCTGGACCCGGCGCTCCGCGCCACCACCCATCCTCTCATCCCTGGAGAAGTGAATGCCCGGCGATCTCGCTGGCCTTCGGCGCGACCGCGCGAAGGCATCCGACCGCATGAACGAACTGGCGACCGCCGCGCGCGGCCGCTCGATGACCGACGACGAGCAGCGCGACTTCGACGTCTCCGCCTCTCAGGTGAAGGACCTCGACGCCCGGATCGTCTCACTCGTGGCCGAGGGCCAGCGCACCGACACCGCGGCGATCGCCCGCGCCGATGCCGCGCAGATCGCCAAGCTCTGCGTCGACGGCGGCGTGCCCGGCATGGCCGCCACCCTCCTGGCCGAGGGCGTCAGCGTGGACGACGCCAAGACCCGGATCGCGGCTGCGGGCGAGGCCAAAAACCTCGTGACGCTCGCCCGTCGCAAGGACAGCAGCATCCCCGAGGACCTAGCCACCACGATGCTGGCCGACGGCAAGACGGTCGCGGATGTCCGCGCCGCCCTCTTCGACAAGCTCGTCGCTGGTGAGGAGAAGACCTCGATCTCTTCTCACGTTCCCGCCGCGCTCGGCAACGCCGGCGCATCCGCATCCGCCAGCAGCATGGAGCGCGAGCTCAAGCGGGCCGGCATGAAGAAGGACGCCTGATCATGGCCCTGCTCGAAACCGCTCAGGTCGGCTCCGACTGGTTGAAGATGGAGGACGGCAGCTACCGCAGCCGCGACACCGCCATCATCGCCTCCGGCTCCGGCAAGCTGAAGACCGGCACCGTCCTCGCCCTGGTGACCGCCACCGGCAAGTACGTTCCGGCTGCGGCCACCGGCGCCGACGGTTCGCAGACCGCCGTGGCGGTCCTGTTCACCTCCGTCGACGCCACCAGCGCCGACCAGCGGGCCGTGATCGTCTCGCGGCACGCCCTCGTGAGCCACAACGGCCTCACCTACGGATCCACCATCAACGATGCGACGAAGCGCGCAGCGGCCAACGGCCAGCTGAAGGCGGTGGGCATCATCGTCCGCGAAGGAGCCTGAACCGATGCCCGAGATCCTCGACATCTTCAATCAGGACGCCTTCGCGGCGTCCGCACTGACCGGCAACATCTCGATGGTGCCGAACGCCTACGGGCGGATCAACGCGCTCGGCCTGTTCACGCCCGAGCCGATCCCGACCACGACCGTCACCGTGTTCATCGAGAACGGCGTGCTCAACCTGCTGCCGACCCGCCCGCGGGGTGGCCCGGCGACGCTCGGCACCCGCGGCAGGCAGAAGCCGAAGGCCTTCTCCGTTCCGCACATCCCGCACGAGGACAGCGTCCTCGCCACGGACGTGCAGAACATGCTGGCGCTCACTTCTGGCGGGGCCGCCGGCCTGGAGACCGTGCTCGGCTTCCTTAACCGGAAGCTGATCACGATGCGGCGCAAGCACGCCATCACCCTCGAGAACCTGCGCATGGGGGCCGTGAAGGGCATCATCCGCGATTCCGATGGCAGCGTGCTGCTCAACCTCTTCACGGAGTTCGGCGTCACCGAGCAGGTCGTGGACTTCCTCCTCGGCACGCCTGGGACGGATGTGCTTGGCAAGTGCCAGGACGTCTCCGGGTACATGGAAGACAACCTCCTCGGCGAGACGATGACGACCGTTCATGCGCTCTGCTCCCCGGAGTGGTTCCGCAAGTTCACCACGCACGCCAGCGTCAAGGAGGCCTTCAAGTACTACCAGTCTGGCCCCCAGATCCTGCGCGAGGACGTCCGCAAGGGCTTCCAGTTCGGCGGCATCACCTTCGAGGAGTACCGCGGCAGCGCGTCCTTCCTGCAGGAGGACGGGACCACCAGCGTGCCGCAGCGCTTCATCCCGGCCGGCGACGTGCGGTTCATCCCGCTCGGTACGACCGACACCTTCACGAACTACTGGGCGCCCCCGGACTTCTGGGGAAGCGTGAACCAGGCGCCCGCCGGCGCCGACGCCGAGGTGTTCGTGGCCCCGCTCGAGCCGAAGAAGTTCGGCAAGGGCATGGACATCCACACCGAGTCGAACCCGCTCCCGCTCGTGAAGCGCCCCGCGCTCCTCGTGCGCGGCACCACCTCGAACTGACGGAGGCGACCATGCGGTTGCGCGAGAAGGGCAAGAAGGACGGCGAGGTCGTCACCCTCGGCTGGGACGAGGCGCAGACCGCGCTTCAGGCCGGCACCCACGATGTGGTCAACGACGCCGATGACGGCAGGGCGATCTCCGGCGAGAAGGGTCCCGAGCCCGACCCGCCCGCCGACGACCTCGACGCCAAGACCAACGCAGAACTGGAGGCGCTGGCCAAGGAGCGCGGCCTCGACACCAGCAGGGCCAAGACCAAGGCCGACCTGATCGCGGTGCTGCGCAAGCCGTGAACGCCTTCCAGGCCATGGTCGACGCCCAGTTCGAAGACCTGAACCTGGGCAGCGACGCAATCTGGCGTGCGGGCGGGGCCGAAGAGGGCCTGCCCGTGCGCATCCGTTACCGATCGCCCGAGGGGATCGTCGGGCTGCAGGGCAATCAGTTCGATCTGAGCGCCATGCTGCTCGACATCCGCCTCTCCGAGGTCGCCGAGCCGGCCGAGGGCGACGTCGTGGACGTTCTGGACGACGAGGGCGCCATCCGGGAGACGATCAAGGTCATCGGGTTGGCGGGAATCGACGCCCGGAAGCTCGTCCGAACCTGCGAAGTCGCGCTTCTGGCTCCCGACGACCCCGACGACCCATGAAATTCTCCGCGCAGGTCCCGGATGTGCGCGCGCTGCTCTCCGGGACGGAGGTTCAGGTCGCGAAATCGGTCACCGCCGGCATGCGGGACGTCACCGAGGGCCTGAAACAGGATCTGCGCGACGATGTCGTGGCCGCAGGCCTCGGAAAACGCCTCTCCAACACCTGGCGGGGCCTGACATTCCCGAAGACGGGCGACAGCACCGAGGCCTCGGCCTACCTCTACTCGAATGCGGCCAAGCTGATCGACGCTTTCGATCGCGGCGTCACCATCACGACGAAAACGGGCAAATATCTCGCGATCCCGACCCCGGATGCGGGCGTTCGGCAGATCTCGAAGCGCCGGACGAAGGGCTCGACGAACAACGGGCTGACGCCAGCGGCCTGGGAGCGCGAAACGGGCGTGAAGCTGCGCTTCGTGCCCTCGAAATCGGGCGGCGTGCTGGTGGCGGATGCGTTCTACCGGCGCCAGGCCGCCCGCTACCAGGGGCGCAAGTCGTTCCGGGCCATTCAGGAGGCCGGGCCGACCTCGGGGCGGAAGTTCGTCGTGATCTTCGTGCTCGTCCGGCAGGCCAAGCTGCGCAAGCGCCTGGACGTTGAGGCGACCGCCAAACAGTGGGCCGAGCGGGTTCCCAGCGCCATCGCCGCGAAATGGACGCTCTGAGGCAGGGAGGCTTTCATGGCTTCGCGCGTCGCCCTGGCATTTTGGGGCCTCATCCTCTTGGCCGGGCCAGCCCGCGCCGAGCCGCCGCCGGCTATCGCCCCGGGCGTTCCCACCAGCGTGACGCTGCAGCCGGTCGCGGTCTACGACGCCGACGGCAATCAAGTGTTTGGTCCCGGCGGTGGGATAGCCACCGTGCCGTTTCAGCGTCTCGGTAAAGCTTTCGCTTTGCCGGTCAGCACTACGCCGCAGACCTATGCCATCGTGCAGCCTGCAGGCGCCAAGGCCTATCGCGGCATCAATCCCTGCTCCGTCGATATTGTGATCTCGACGGTGACCGCTTCCATGCCGGCCGCCACGCAGCCGGTCACAATGGGCGGGAAGACGATCCCGAACGTGCAGATCGTCACTTCGCCCACCGGGGTCGTGAACGAGTTCGAGGACACGTACTTCATGGCCCGGTCCGGGCGCATCCTGAGCAGCTCGGCCAACCCGATGTCCGGCTCGATCCGTTACGTTTCCATCATGGCCCTGGCGGACCCGGGCGCCACGCACTGCGCCTTCCGGCTCGGTTACGGCGGGGGCGGAAGCTGATGCGCGCCGTAGCACTCCTGCTGTGCCTCGCACTGGCCATCACGCCCGCACGCGCGGAGGACGAGGCTTCTCCAGGCATGGGGCCGATGGGGCCAACGGGAGTGCAGGGTGAACAAGGGCCTGCCGGCCCCGTTGGTCCTACGGGGCCGCAGGGCACCGAAGGGAAACAGGGTGACCCAGGACCACAAGGAAACACGGGACCGGCTGGCGCAGCAGGGCCTGCGGGTCCTGCAGGCGCAACAGGACTTCGTGGCCCAGACGGCGCTCCTGGCGCTCGAGGCGCAGATGGCGTGGCTGGACCTGTGGGCCCGGCCGGTCCTGCTGGCGAGCGCGGACTTCAGGGCGTCGCAGGACCGGCAGGCGCGAACGGCGCGGCTGGTCCGAAGGGGGATACCGGAGTCGCTGGCCCGGCAGGGCCTCAGGGTGCTGTAGGAGCGACCGGCCCGGCCGGTGCGCAAGGGCTGACGGGAGCGAAGGGTGATGCAGGCGCAACCGGCCCCCAAGGTCCGAAAGGCGATGCGGGTGCTGCTGGGGCATCTGGCCCGGCTGGGCCCATCGGCCTCACAGGCAACACGGGCAGCGTTGGACCTGCAGGACCTGCTGGCCCCACCGGAGCAACCGGCGCCCAAGGCCCCGCGGGGGCGACAGGAGCGCAAGGGCCGGCCGGCGCAGTCGGCGCCACCGGCCAGACCGGGCCCCAAGGCGCCACGGGTGCCCAAGGCCCCCAAGGCGTAGCCGGCGCGGCCGGCGCCCCAAAGCGTGTCGAGCGCTACACGGCCACGTCCACCGCCAGCACAACGGCGCCGGTCGCGACCTTCACGTGGGTGGCGTGCACCACCACCCCGGACGTCGACATCATCCCCACGTGGTCGGGCGACCAGATGGTGGTCGGAGGGGTCATCTCGCAGACCCTCACCGGGGCCACGGTCGCGGCGAAGCGCTCCCGCGGCACGCTGCTTCTGACCGCCGGGCCTTTCGAGCCTGCGCCTTCCACCGCCGTCACCATCCGCGTGATCTGCAACTGACCGGATGGCCCGATGCCGAGCACACGTGAACGGGTGATCCAGGCTGTCGCGGCCCTCGTGAAGGACGCGCTGCCCAAGGCGACGCACTACCGGAACGAAGAGAAGCAGAAGACCATCCCCGTCGGCGGCTACGTCAACGTGGACGACGGCGATCCGGGCGAGCCCGAGGTCACGCTGAACCCGACGACCTGGATCTATGAGCACCAGATCCCGGTCGAGGTCGCGGCGAACAAGAGCAGCGCGCTCCCCGCCGAGGTCCGCCTCGACACCATGCTCATGGTGATCGGCGCGGCCGTGGCGGCGAACCGGACGCTCGGCGGCCTCTGCGACTACCTCATGTTGCATGCTGCCCAGACCGAGGGCCTGACCACCGAAGGCGCCGCCGCCTCGCGCTATGCCCTCGTCAACATCGTCGCCGTCTACGGCACGACCGATCCCCTGAACTGACCCCACCCGAGGAGACCACCATGGCCCGAGCACGCGGCGCGAACGCCATCATGGCGGCTGCCTTCGAGACGACCTACGGCACCCCGCCGACGACGGGTTACCGGAAGCTGCCCTTCGTCTCGTCGAACCTCGGCGAGGAGCAGGGTCTGATCCAGTCCGACCTCCTGGGCTACGGTCGCGAGTCGCTGCCGCCCACCAAGGACGTCATCAACAACGACGGCGACGTGGTCGTGCCGATCGACCTGCGCAACTTCGGCAACTGGCTGAAGCTGTTCATGGGCGCGCCGACCACCACCCTGGACGCCGGCGGCAACATCCACGTCTTCACCTCGGGCGCCATCACGCTGCCGTCTTGCACCGTCGAGGTCGGCCTGCCGGAGGTCCCGAGCTACGGCCAGAACTACGGCGTCCGCGGCAACACGATGCGCGTGCAGATGCAGCGCTCCGGCCTGCTCACCGCCACGCTCGGCCTCATCGCACAGGGCGAGAAAAAGCTCACGGCCACGGGCGCCGGCACCCCGGCCGAGGCCTCCGTCGAGCGCTTCTCGCCGTTCCAGGGCAAGATCACCCGCGACGGCGTCGACCTCGGCTCCGTCGTCTCGGCCGACTTCACCTATTCGAACAACCTCGACAAGGTGGAGACCATCCGGGGCGACGGGCGCATCGAGGACGCTGACCCCGGCATGGTCATGATGTCGGGCAACATCTCGGTGCGCTTCCGCGACACCGCGCTGCTCGACCAGGCCACCGCCGGCACCCCCGTGGAACTCACCTTCGGCTGGGTCACGGATGCCGGCCGCTCCCTCATCTTCAAGGCGCACGCCGTCTACCTGCCGCGCGCCAAGACGCCGGTCACCGGCCCGAACGGCGTGCAGGCCACGTTCCCCTGGCAGGCCGCCAAGGACATGACCCTCGGCAAGACGGTCACCGTGACCCTGACCAACAACGTCACCAGCTACTGAGGTCGGAACCGTGCTGAAGCTCTCCCTCGACCTCGGGCCGTATTGGGTCGACCTGCTGCCCGGCGTCCGGATCCGGTTCCGGCCCATCACCGTCGCATCGATGCTGATCGCCCGCGAAGCCGTGGGCAAGGTCTACCGAGGCGAGGATCAGGCGGACGTCGGCGTGCGCGCCAACGTCGCCTTGGTCCGCGAGCTCGCGCAGCGCGGGATCGTGGAGTGGGAGGGTGTGGGGGACGGCGAGGGCAAGCCGGCGCCGGTGACTCCCGAGAACATCGACGCCCTCCTCAATCACTGGGGCGCCTACGACGAGATCGACGCCCGATACGTCTCCCCCGCCCTGGAGCGGGGTGCGGAACAAAACGTCTCATCGAGCTTGCCCGTTGGCACTTCGGAGGCGGCGCCAGCTACTGCGACGCCTGCGGAGAGCAGTGCCCCGAGTGCCCATACCTGACGCATGAAGCCCAGACCGACGAAGGTCTGGTGACCTGGGCCGTGCTTGAGCGCTGCGGCGGCCAGGTCCGCGCTGGCATGGGTTCGCCCTACGCCCTCGACTTCACCGCCGTCCTGCTCCTCGCCGACGCCATGGGCGCGCGCACCGCGCTCCTCGCCGACGTGCTGCCGTCCGTCGAAGCCGTCATCGTGAAGGCCTACCGAGAGGAGAGCGAGAATGCCGACTAACATCGCGATCCGCCTCGGTGTCGAGGGTGGGCCGGAGATCCGGCGCGAACTCGATAGCGTCGCTCAGTCTGGGCAGGCCGCCTTCCAGGGCGTCGCCGCCGCAGCGGATGCCTCCGGCGTTGCCGTCGACCGCCAGACCGCGCGCTACCAGAAGATGGCGCAGGCTGCGCGTGAGGCTGAAGCGCAGTCGCGGGCGCAGGCGAACATCAACAACCTGCTCGGCATCAGCCCGCCGGCGGCCGGCGCCGCGCGCGCCTCGGCCAGCGTGTTCGAGTCGCAGGCCGTGGCTGCGGAGGATGCCGCGCGCCGCGTCGGCAACGCGCAGAAGAGCATGGCTGCCGGCTTTCAGGCCCTCCAGGCCCAGGGCAGCGCCCAACTGGCGGCCATCCAGTCGCAGGCCAGCACCCGTGCGGCCAACCTAGCGGCAAGCCAGCGGCTCGGCTCAATCGGGGTGACGCCTGCGGTGGCGTCAGCCAACGAGAACGGGCGCCTGCGTCAGGATCAGGCTCAGAACCTCCTCTACCAGGGCGGCGACATCGTTGCTCAGCTCGGCAGCGGCAGCCCCCTGAGCATGATCGCGCTCCAACAGGGGCCGCAGATCGCGCAGGTGTTCGCCGGTTCAGGCGGCGCATCGATCAAGGGTGCCGCGACGCAGGCCACCGAGGCGGTCGGGCGGCTGTTCACCCGCATCGGCGTCGGCGGCGCGGCGTTCGGCGCTGTCACCTTGGCGGCCGGCGTCGGCGCCGCTGCCCTGCTGTCCTACCAGAACTCGATGCGCGAGACCGAGCGCATGTTGTCTGGCGTGGGCCGGGCGTCTGGCGTCACGGCCGAGCAAATCAACACCTACGCACGAGCCGCAGCGGACGCGACGGGCATCGGCACCCGGGCCGCCCGTGAGGCCGGCGCCGAACTGGCCTCGACCGGACGCATCGGCGGCGACATGGTCGCTAAGCTCGTCGGCAGCCTCAAGGACTACGCGAAGACGACCGGCCAGGATGCGCCGGAGGCCTCGCAGGAACTCGCCAAAGCCTTCGCGGACCCGACGAAGGGCGCGGACCTCCTTAATGAGCGCCTAGGCTTCCTCGACGACCGCACAGCGCAGACGATCCGTCGCTTGCAGGAGCAGGGCGACCGGCTCGGTGCGCAGCGCATCCTCTTCGACGCCTATGCGGGCAGCCTGACCAAGGCTTCGGAGACGACGAGCGCCTGGGGCCGCGTAACCGAGACGGTGACGGGCTCTATCGGCGACGCCTGGGATCGCCTTGGGCAGCACATCGACCGGGTGGTCACCGGTGGCAGCCTCGAGGACCGCATCGCCGCGGCCCGCAAGGTTCTCGCGGAATCCGAGGCGTTGCAGCAGAGCGGCATCGGCCGGGTGGCGGGCGGCCTGTTTGGGCAGGATCCCGTCAAGGACCGCGCGGCCCTGGACGCCCTTCTGCGCCAGCAGGATGAGCGCTCTCGCCGGGCGACACAGGCTTCCGCTGCTCAGAACTCCCGCGAGATCGGCGATATCGTTCGACAGTTGGACCCGGCCGGCGCCGCGTTCGACCAGATGCAGAGCCGCGTGGAGAGGCTGCGCAAAAACATCTCGGACCCGATCCGCTTCGGCCTCGACCCCATACTGCTCGCACAGACGCAGACGGCGTTTGAGCGCCTGAGCGTCGCGGCGCACAACATGCGCGAGGACATCGAGAAGTTCGGCGACCCGGCCATCGCAGCAGCTGCGCGGCAGTCAGGCCTTCGTAGCCGTTTGGCCACTGAGGATGCCAATCCAGTTGAGCGGCAGATCGCGGAACGCCGCTTCCAATATGAGGAGGAGCTTCGCAGGCGCAGCATCGACCCGGCGGCCACGCGCAAGAGCATCGCCAAGCCTTTCAATGACCGTCTTGCTGACCCGAACCTGGACCCGCGAGAGCTCCAATCCATAGTCGCAGCGCGTGAGGTGGCGCTGCGCGTCATCGCTGAGCGCGAGGGGCTGACGAAGGTCCTCGAGACCGACATCAGCACCATGAAGAAGGAGACCGAGTCCCGCGCGTCACGCTCGCAGAACGTCAACTCCTACATGGAGCGCGCTATTGGCGTGGAGAGTGGCGGCAAGACAGATGCGAAGAACCCGCTCTCGACGGCGACAGGCCTCGGCCAGTTCATCGAGCGCACGTGGCTCGGCCTATTCAAGGAGCGCTTCCCTGAGCGTGCCGCCGGCATGTCGCGCGACGAGATCCTGGCTCGTCGGACGGATCGCGGGGACAGCGTCGAGCTGTTGCGCGTATTCACTGAGCAGAACGCGCGAGCGCTTGAAAAAGCGGGTCTCGCGACAACGGACCGAAACCTCTACCTCTCGCACTTCGCGGGCGCTCAGGGCGCTGCCGACCTGTTGCGCGCCGATCGTAGCGCAAGCGCCGTGTCGGTCCTCGGTGCAGATGCGGCTAAGGCGAACCCGACCATCGTAGGCGGCGGCCGGACGGTTGGCAGCGTCATCGACTATGCCGACCGCGTCATCAACAAGAACGCCCCCGCCGTCCGGGCTTCGGAACGCGAAGTGGCCGGCCTCCGCACGCAGATCACTCTTACCGACCAGACCACCGAGGCGGAGGCGCGCAGGCAGAAGATCCAAGAATTGCTGAACGACGATCTGCAGCGCGGCGGCGCCCTGGGGCGTACGTTCGCGACTGCGCAGGACCTGATTAAGGCCTCGGCCTCTCAGCTCACGCCGGAATTGGAGGCTCAGCGCAAGGTCCTCATCGAGACGGCCAACGACTACGGGAAGGCGCAGGCCGGCCTCGAGAACAGCCGGATCGGCCGGGACATCCTGTTCGACCGCTCGCAGATCGACCGGACCTCGCAGGAGCAGGGCGTCGCCTCTCGCCTGCGCGGCACTGGCCTCGGCATGGACTCGGCTGAGGCTGGCGCGCTGCGGCTGAACGACAACCTCCGGCAAACGCGGGACCTCGCCAGCGGCGTCTTCAGCGGCATGCTGTCGGACCTGCGCCAGGGCGTGAGCGCCGCGACGCTGCTGGGCAACATCACCAACCGCTTGGCGGACAAGCTCCTCAGCACCGCATCGGATCGGATCATCTCCGGGCTGTTCTCCGGCGGCGGCGGAAAGGATGGTGGTGGCGGCTTCCTCTCCGGGCTCGCCAGCCTGTTCGGTTCGGCCACCCTGCCGAAGTTCGCCGAGGGTGGCGTCAGCGACGGCCCGTCGATCTTCGGCGAGGCCGGACCGGAGGCGGCGGTGCCCCTGTCGCGCGGCCGGGCCATCCCGGTCGAGTTGCGCGGCCCGCGCTTCCAGCCTGTTGCGGCCGCCAACTTCAATCAGCCGGCGCCAGTGCTCGCTCTGAACGTCGTCAGCCCACCCGGCTACGTCGCCCAGACGCGCATGGTGGATGACCAGAAAGGCGGCCGGCGGCCCGAGGTCACCTTCGCTGAGGTGACCGCCAAGGGCATCCGCAGCCCGCAGGGTCAGGCGGCCCTCAACCAGCGCAGGCTCGCATCCACGTGATCCCCACTTGGCCTGCCGACCTCCCGCAACGGGTGCTCGCCGATAGCTTCAGCGAGACCCTGGCCGACGGACGCCTTCGGACCTCGACCGAGACCGGGATGGGCAAGTCTCGTCTCCGGTTCTCTTCGGCGCCGAAGCCTCTCGCCGTCGCCTTCAAGGTCGACCCCGACCAGAAAGCACGTCTCGAGCGCTTCTGGATCGAGGAGATCGCTAGAGGGGCGCTGCCGTTCCTCATCCAGGACCAGACCAAGGATGGGCTCGCCATGCTGACGGATGACGGGCTGCAACTGCTCGACGACGCCGGGCAGCCCCTGCTCATCAGCGCTTGGTGGCTGGTCATGATCGGCGAGGGGCCGCCGGTCTTCACGACCCGCAACCGCGGGATGACCTACACCGCCGCCTTCCCCCTTATGGTGATGCCCTGATGGGACGCCTCGTCTCCCTCACGGTCCGGGCCTCGGCGAACGCCGAACAGACGGACCAGATCCCGGTGGTGCTGGTCACCGTCCGGCATCCAAGCCTGTCGGCCCCGGCCTACCTGTCCAGCGACCCGACCGAGCGCATCTCGGCGGACCCGCTGAAGTACGGCACCCGCCACCAGGGACAGGTCTACGACTTCGTTCTGATGGGCACGGTCCTTCCCGACGACGAAAAGGACAGCCCGCCGAAGACCACCCTGGCCTTCGAGAACGTGGATGCGGACATGGCCAAGGCCATCCGGTCCATCACGCCCGGGACCTACGCCAGCGTCGACTATGTCGTGGTGCTGGCCGGGAGCCCGGACATCGTCGAGGCCCGCTACACGAACCTGCGTAGCGTCCGGGGCTCCTACGATGCCGCGCAGGTCTCGCTCGATATCTCGGCCGAGCCGCTGACCGCCGAGCCCTGGCCGGCCGGACGGATGACGGTGAGCCGATTCCCGGGGCTGTTCGCGGCATGACGCACTGGTCCGTCCCCTACATCGGCCTGCCCTGGCGCGAGAAAGGCGACACCCGCGAGGGCGTCTCCTGCTGGGGCCTCGGCGTGCTGCTCTATCGCGAAATCGCCGGCATCACGCTGCCGACCTACGCTGAGGCCTTCGCCACCTCGTCCGAGCGTGCGGAGATCGCGGCCATCATCGACGGCGCGACGAGCGCGTGGCCGTGGAACCTCGTGCTGCCGGGTCAGGAGCGCAACCTCGACGTGGCGATCTTCCGGCGCGCAGGCATGGACACCCACGTCGGGCTCATCTGCGGGCGCGGGCGCATGCTCCACATCACCCACGATCAGGAAAGCGCCATCGTAGACTATCGCTCCGGGCGCTGGGCGCACCGGCTGGCCGGCATCTACCGGCATGCGGACCTGATGGAGCGCCCCCTTGGTCTCTGACATCGCCGTCCTGGCGCTGCCGCATCTCGACCCGACCTTTGGGCGCATCGAGGCGCGGGCGCTGCCGGGCTCGACCATCGCCGAGATCATCGCGCGGGTGCTGCCGCAGGCGGCCGGCGCGGTTCGCGAGCGCCTGCGGGTCTTCGTCGGCGAGCACGTCATCCTGCCGGGCCTCTGGCACGCCGTGCGGCCCAAGGCCGGCACGCAGATCGTCATCCGTGTGGTCCCCGGCGACGACATCCTGCGCAACGTGCTCACCATCGCGGTGACGGTTGGCGCGCTCGCCCTCGGGCAGTTCTACGCGCCCGCGCTGGCCGGTTCACTCCTCGGCATCGGTGGGTCGGTCACGGGCGGCCTCACCTCGGCGCTGTCGGCGGCCATCACCGGCTCGGCCCTCATCGCCGGCACGCTCCTCATCAACGCGCTGATCCCGGTCCGCAACAAGGGCCAGGACGCCCCGACCTACGCCATCCAGGGCCTGCGCAACCAGGCGACCCCGGACGGTGTCGTGCCGTCCATCCTGGGCTTCCACCGCTACGCCCCGGTCTACGCCGCGCTGCCCTTCACCGAGGCCATCGGCGACGACCGGTATGTCACGGCTGCGTTCTGCTTCGGGTACGGCCCCCTGGCGATCCGCAACGTCCGCATCGGCGAGACGCCGATCGAGCGGTTCAAGGACGTGCAGATGGAACTGCGCGAGGGCCGCCCGGGCGACGAGCGCCTAGCCCTCTATCCGCGGCAGGTCGTGGAGGTGTCGCTCTCGATCGAGATCAAGAACTCTGGACCCACCGGCGGCCCACAGTCGCGCTTCACCGCGCCCGACGCCGCCAGTGCCTCCATCGACATCACATTCCCCGGCGGCCTCGGCGGCTTCAAGAAGGACGGCGGCACGGTCAACGTGACGGTGGATCACCAGATCCGCTACCGGCGCGCCGGCACCGACGACTGGACCACCACCACGGTCTCGGTCACGAACAAGAACAGCGGCAAGCCGCTGACCCGCACCTTCCCTTTGAGCTTCCCGACGCGCGGCCGCTACGAGATCGAGGTCACCCGGACCACGGGCGACCAGCCCGACGACCAGTCGAAGGCATCGACGCAGCGCATCTCGCGGTCTTCCTGGTCGGCCATGCGCTCGTTCCGACCCGAGTACATCATCAACTTCGATCAGCCACTGGCGCTCGCCGCAGTCCGCATCCGCGCCTCTGGGCAGCTGAACGGCACGCTGGACGAGCTCAACGCAGACCTGTTCTGCATCTGCCCGGATTGGGATGCGGTCTCGCAGGCCTGGATCACGCGCGAGACCCAGAACCCGGCCTCGCTGTTCCGGCACGTGCTGACCGGCCCGGCCATGCGCTACCCGTTCGGTCTGGACGAGGTCGCCGACTTGGCGGACTGGCACGCGTTCTGTGTCGCCAAGGGGCTGACCTACAACCGGGTCCACGACTACGAGGCGTCCGTCCTCGACGTCATCTCGGACATCGCAGCCGCCGGCCGCGCCAGCCCGCACGACACCGGCGAGCGCTGGGGCGTGGTCATCGACCGGATCATCGATACCGTCACGGCGCATATCAGCCCGCGCAACTCCTGGGGCTTCCAGGGCGAGCGGGCGTTTTCGAAGTTCCCCGACGCCTTCCGGGTCTCGTTCCTCGACGAGACGAACGGCTACGCCAAGGCGGACCGCATCGTGCCGTTTCCGGGCTTCTCGGGCGATCCGAAGGTGGTCGAGAAGCTGGACCTGCCGGGGCACACGAACCCGGACATGGTCTGGCGGGAGACGCGCCGCCGGCAGTACGAGCTCATCCACCGGCCCGACACCTACACGGCAAATCAGGACTTCGAGGCGCTGGTCGTCACGCGCGGGGACCGGGCGCAGCTGAGCCACGACGTCCTCGACCGGACGATGGTCGCGGCCCGGGTCACGGGCGTCCGTGATGGGCTAGTCTACCTCGACGAGGCCGTGACCTTTGTGTCCGGCCAGGCCTACGCCTGCCGCTTCCGGCGCGCCGACGGGGCGAGCCTCCTGCGCACCGTTACAGGCTACGGCGAGACCCACGCCTTCAGCCTGACCGGCACCGGGGATCTGCCCGAGGTCGAAAACCTCGCGTTCTTCGGCCCGGCCTCGTTGGAATCCTTCGCCTGCACCGTGAAGGGCGTCGAGGCGATGGAGAACTTCACCGCCCGGCTGACGCTGGTGGATCACGCCCCGCAGATCGAGCAGATGGTCGACGCCGAGGCGCCACCGCCCTGGTCCGGGCGCGCCGGCGCAGAGGCGCAGGCCAACACCGACGCCCCCGTGGCCCCGATCGTCACCGGCGTGGCTTCGGGCCGCGAGGCTGCGGCGGCCGCTACCGACGCCGTGCCCTATCCCGTCGTCGTGTCGCTCCAGCCGAACCCCTCCGGCACCGTCACGGTGGTCTCCTATGCCGTCCGGCACCGTCTTCTCGGCGCGACGGCCTGGACGACTACCACGGCGGACGCCGGCAGCGGCGCCGTGCTCCTGCCCGGCTACGCCAAGGGCAACCAGATCGAGTTCCAGGCGCGCGGGATCTCGGCGCTCGGCACGCTCGGCGAACTCACGGCCCTGATGACTCACGTGGTGGCCGCGACCGACCCCATCGGCCCGGTCGCCCCCGAGGGGCTGACGATCACCGCGCAGGCCGGCGGCGCCCGGGCGTCTTGGACGAGCAGCGCCAGCGCCGACAACGCAGCCTCGCAGGTCTACGTGGCGACCGGCACCTCGGCGGCGTTCTCGACCGCGGCGCCCTACGGCGATCCCATCGCCAGCGGGCCGAACGTCGGCCTCTCGCTCGACCTCGACCTCGACCCCGGCCCGTACAGCGTCTTCGTCGTGGCGCTCGATGATGATGCGCCGCCCAACGCCTCGATCCCGCGCGGCCCGGTGAACGTCACCGTCGTCTGACGCCTCGGCCTCCGGGCCCTCCTGAACCCTTCGATCCGACGCGGGTGCCCTCCGGTGCCCTCTCCAGTGCTGGGAACCGCCCATGGCCGAGAACGGCATCCGCACGATCAACCTGCCGCTGGACGATTCCAATCCGGCCGTGGAGGTGATCGTCCATGCGCAGATCGGCGGGCAGCAGACCCTGCGCCGGCAGAGCCTCGGTATCTTCATCGCGCGCGTTCTCGCGCTGGCGACGGAAGGCGGCGGGGCCAGCGCGCCGGCGGTGCTCGCGACCCTACTGGCGCACGGCTTCACGCTGGACTCGAACGGCAATCTGCACCTGACGGAGGTCGAAGCGGGTCTGGCTGCCGAGATCATCCGCGCCAAGGCAGTCGACACCGGCCTTTCGACCCTCGCCGCTGCGCAGGGCCGCCGCATCCGCCCGGCCTTCACGCGCCCCCGCCGGGAAAACGGCGGCTTCTACGTCCGCGACGGCACGTTCGAGGCCTGGGCCCCGGTCTTTGCACCGGCGCGCGACATCCCGGACGCGGCCTCCCTGACCACCTTTCTCCAGGGGCTCGGCGCAGCACCCGCCATCACGCGCTTCCAGTTGCAGGTCTACCAGGTCGCCGCGTCTGCCGTGGACAGTTCCCCGCCGGGATCGGGCGCCCTGGTCTACCCGCTGACGGACTATGCCGCCGCCGACGTGCTAGAGGACCCCGCGCATCCGACCCGCGTCCAGCGCGCGACCTTCCTGACGCCCGGGCTCGGCACGCTGACCGCGGGCAGCGCCTATGTCTTCGTGGTCTACGCCTTCCTGGCCAACGGCAGCCCGTCGTCCTTCGGCATCGCGCAGGGCGAGCCCGTCGCCGGATCTTCGCCGCGCGATTACGGGTGGGTGCGGGTCGGCAGCAACTGGAACGGCGTTCAGAACTCTCCCATCGCCTATGAGATCGGGGAAAGCGTCGGCGCACCCGACAGCAATCTTGACGGGCCTCTGATCGAGCGTGTCTCGGCAGTCGGTCAGCAGAAGCTTCATTGGCCCGGCTTGTCCGCGCTGATCCCGGAACTGCGGCTCGATCACGGTCGCTCATCGGTGATCTTGGCGGACCCCACCAACGCGCAGCGTGTGCAACTGGTCAGCTTTGGCCGGCCCGGCACCGTCACCCGCACGATGACACTGCCGATCCAGGCCGGGCGCCTTGCCCTCGGCCACGAGTACGTGCGCAACGTCAGCGTGGTCCGCAACAGCGACGGGGCGCCGCGTACCGAGGGCACGGACTACGTCGTCGATTATGCGGCCGGGGACATTTTTAATCCCAACGCCGGCTCCGGGAACGTCGTCTGCCGCGTCACCTATACGGCCGACCAGACCCGCTACGACGCCCTCTGGATGAACCCTCAGACCGGCGAACTCGGCAACACCGCCGGGTCGGAGCGCGGCAAGGACGTTGCCGAGTACCTACCCAGCGTCCCGCCTGGGATGGTCCACCTCTACAACGTCTACGTGACGGCTGCGAACGGCATCGACCTCGTGCCCATGTACGAACACCGCGACGGAGTGCGTGTCGGCGCCGAGGGTGAGTTCCTGGCCTGGAACAGGGAGATGCGCGCACGCCTCCCGAACCTGCTCCGAAAGATGCGCGCGGGCGAGACGATCACGATCTGCCAGGTCGGCGACAGTATCCAGGCGCAGGGTGGCCAGACGCAGGCGCAGTGGACCGTCGCGAATGGACCCAGTCGGGACAACCCGAACATCTATCTGGCCGGGAACGGGGTCGGGCAGGACTTCATCGACAGCCTGCCGCGCTACGATCACGGCGACGGCGATGGCCCGATCCACATGCACATCGGATGGATCTGGCACCTGAAGGCCGCTATCGAGGCCTGTTCGAACTCGACCGTCATCATCAAGAACCTCGCCGTCGGCGGATCAGATGCGGGGCAGGTCGCGCCGGGCTGCAACTCGCCCGAGATGCTGGCCGCCTACCAGGCCACGGGCGCCGACCTGTTCCTGACCAATCCGGGCATGAACGCGATCGGCAACCCGGCCCTGGAGCTTCAGTGCGTCTCGCTGTTCCGGCAGCTTCGCGGGTTCGGCGGCGAGGTCATCGACATGATGATCCCGCTCACCCCGCAGGTTGGGCAGATCGCCGACCTGTCGGACTGGTGGGACTCGAACAACGATAAGGTTCGCGCCGCCGAGTGCGTCAACGATGAGACCGGCGGCGTCGCCTACGTGCCGGCCGGGCTGATCTGCAATCCCGACAGCCTCGGCCCCCTCGGCCTCGCACGCAGCACCCTCTGCGTCGCCGGCAAGAAGAACCACCCCGGCGCCCGGGAAATGGTCGCCTACGGCCGCATCCTCGCCAGCATCGCCAAGGGAGCCTGAGATGGCGCTTCAGATCGAGTTCGCACGCCTTGCCGAGGGCACCGGCCAGCGCACTCCGCTCGGTGGCTCAGTCCTCTCGGTGACGACGTCGGCAACGGCGCCCGGGGCCCAGCCGACGACCCCGAACATCGACGGCCTCCTGATCTCCCTGCGCAGCGACGTCTGGGCGAAGGTCGACATCGCCGCCAGTCCCGATCCGACCGGCGCGGCCTCGTCGATCGTGATCGTCGGCCCGGGCGCCCCCCAGGTGATCAAGGGACGCAAAGGGCTCAGGGTCGCCACGGTCGGGACCGGCGCCCCTGGCGGCGCAAGCAGTGCCGATCTTACTGCACTTCGAAATACGCTCGAGGCTGCGGCAGGCACCATCACGCAGGAAATCATTCGCGCCAAGGCGGGCGAGACCACGGCGCGCACGCTCGCGGCCCCGAAGTTCACGCTGGCTAACCGCCCCTTCACCGCGATCTCAAACGGAGCCCAGTTCTTCGACGGGTTCTCGACGGTCGGGGCAACGGAGGAGAGCGGCGGCTTCCGCATCCCGGCCGGACAGACGGGGCGGAACACGCAGGTTCGCGCGCGCTGTGTGCTCAAGCCTGGCGAAGCCGTCCTGCGGGCCGGGCGTCCGGCGACCTTCGTCGGCACCTTCCGCACCTCCATCGACATCCTGAACGCGGTCAAGGACGCGGCCGGCAACGGAACGCTGGTGTTCGTCGGCGATGGCTCGGCCAACCCGGTGACGGTGCGCGCCTACGCGATCGCCCTCGATACCCTCTGCCTCGAGGGCAGCGTGGTCCTGACGGGCACCGAGACCCAGATCAATCTCATCGGGTTGGTCGGCAGCACGACGGCGCCGGTCGCGGCCGATGTCACGATGGCCCTGATCTCGACCGAGTGGTTCGTCTCCGACGCGACCGGCACCACCGACGTGCTCGACACTCGGCTGGCGCCCCTGCCGATGGCCGTGGGCGAACTGATCAGCGTCTCGACCAACTTCTACCTGTCGCTGGCCAACGGCGCCGCGGCTGCGTTCCAGGGGCGCGGCTTTCGCATCCCGGCCGGGTCCAGCGGCAAGGGCACGGTCGTGGCGACGGAACTGCCGCTGACCGGCCTCGACGTCGGGACCGTCGTCCACCCGCGCTTCGTGTTTCAGGCCTCCTCGGACATCGAGGCCACGACGATCCTCTACACCTACGGCGTGACGATCGACTACCTCGACGGGTCGCAGGGCGCTGGCGGGATCTTCACCCTCAGGCGCGTCTCGGCCGGCGTCTACGAGGCTGCGGGTGATGTCACGATCGCTTTCGGCGCCAAGACGCTGACCTACTATCTCGGCGTGGCCGAGGGCTCGGTGGCCGTGCCGGCCATCAAGATCGTCGCCCTGCGCCAGATCCGCATGGATATCGTCTCGACGCCAGGCACGACCACGGCCTCGGCCCAGGTCCAGCGCTACGAGGAAGCGGTGCGCTCGCGCATGCAGCACCGCCCGACCTACCGCGACAACGTCACGGTGGCGGCGGACGGCTCGACCGACTTCCTGCGCGTCCGGGCAGCAGTCGACGCGGTGCGCTTCGCCGCCTCGGCCGACGAGCCTAACACCGTGTTCGTGCGCGGGGGCGACGTGCAGGCCTGCACGCCCACGGCGTCGATCGACCCGGCAAACTTCGTCAACATCGCGGGCGTCGGCGGGGCCGAGGCCAACAAGCTGCTCGGGCTGTTCCCGGACAACCAGGCGAACCAGTTTCAGATCCAGATCCTCAACCTGAAGACCAGCGGGCGCTTCAGCGACCTCTGGTTCGAGGGGCGGAACATCCGCTACCCGGGCCATCTGGAAAGCGGCAACTCGCGCGAGCGGGCGGTCCAGGACTTCCTGCGCTGCGTCTTCATCCACCGGGGCGCCACGACTTGGGCCAACACCACCGCCATCGGCGTCGGACACCATGCCGGCAACCGACAGACGTTCCTGTCCTGCACGGCACTCAGCCCGACCTCGGCCTTCGGCTGCCACGACAACACGAACTGGAACGAGCCCGCCAGCGCGCTGTTCGAGGGCGGCTCGCTGACCGCGACGAACGACGACGGCACCTGCATCGACGCCACCAGCATGGGGTCGGGCCAGCTCTCGACCATCACGGCGCGCGGCGTCACGCTCGCAGGGTTCGTCAACCTCGGCTGCGTCTACACTATCCCCGGCGTGCTCCTGGAGAACCACCGGGCCAACCGCTACGGCTACCGGGTCTCGCTCGAAGGCTGTTCGCCGGTCGATTGGGTCGCGACCTGCAACGTCTCGTGCCTTGCGCTCGGATCGGTGGCGGGGCCGACCTCGGCGGTGGCGTTCGACGGCCCCCTGTTCAAGGCGCTGTTCGGCCCGAACCCGGATGTGCGGCGCGGTGCGGCGGACTATCCGGCCGTGGCCTACAGCTTCCATGCAGTGGAGGTGCAGGACGGCGAGCCCGACCCCGGCGTCGGTCTCGGCCCCCGGCTCGGCGATCTCAGCGCGGCGCCTTTGAGCGGCACGCTCGTGTTCGACGGCGGCGCCGCGATCACGCTGACGGCGGACAAGAACTACAACCAGTTCAGCAACAGCGGCGTCATCAGCGACCTGAACGCGAAGCTCGCCACGGCGATGGGCGGCAGCACGGGCGGGCGCATGTTCCGTCTCGCCAAGCCCTACCAGAACCGGGGCCCGGTCTATCAGCCGGACCGCGAGGGCAACGGCCTCAACGTCGACACGGCCACCATCCTGAAGGGTCAGCCCTTGGCCTGGGTCGGCAAGCACGTTCGCCAGATGACGGGGGCCGACACGATCAACCGCTTCGCTGGCTTCGCGCTTGACGATGCGATCCCCGGCGACAGCATCCGCTTCCAGCGCACCGGCTGGATCAACGACAAGCACCTCCTGTTCTCGGCCCTGCCCACCTCCGTCGTCGGCGACATCTTCGGTGTCGGTGCCACGCCGGGCGTGCTCACCAAAGGCGCGGATCGGGGCCTGCTCCGCGTCCGTCAGGTCGCCACGCGCGGGCTGGTCTTCGAGATCCTGGACCCGAACCGTGCCGATGCCGGCCCGTTCTCGGCGGCCAAGGCCGCGCCCACCAACTTCACGATCATGGGGGACTACGAAGACTTCCTGCAGACGGACTTCGTCGCCACGGGGCGCACGCTCAGCGCCACGGCCGACCTCGCCTTCTTCCAGAACGGCAGCATGGCGATCCAGTGTCTGGCGAGGCTCAAGCTCACCGATCTCGCGACCGGTGCCGTCTTGGCGTTCGGTCCGAGCCGCGGCGAGGTGGCCGTGCCCAACACCCTGCGCAAGCGCGGTGAGATCGGGCTGGTCGCTCGCAACCTCCAGATCGGCGGGTCCTACCGCGTGACCGTCCAGGCCTATCGCGGCACAACGGACGGCAGCACCGAGGTGCATGACCAGTACCTACAGGCAACCTGCAACTAGGTCATCCGGTTAGGGGCGCAAGATGTTTACGCTAGATCGCCAACGGACGAGATCTTACAATACGGTCAGTCTCAGCCTCAATGATCACCAGGATGCCTTGAACTTTGCGCATAATTGCATAGAGGCGCCTGTAGATATCTTCTCCGGGCGAAGGGGAGGCCTGGCTGAATACTACTCGCGTGGAGATTTCGACATTGTACTCAGATACCGGCTGGCCCGATCTGAAGAGTACCAGCTCCTTCTTGGAGTGATCCCAGAATGGTCGGAAGGTGGAAAGAGCCGGATGGGGACCGGCGCTAACGAATGTGCCGCCAATCACGGTAAGACCCTTCACATCAAGCGCACAGTCAATCAAAGTGCGATGACTTTTGATATTCCTCATTTTATCGAGGGAGTAGAGAAGATCATCCCCACCTACGTAGGGCCGGAACGACATCGCCAGTTCAATGATTTCCGGGTCAGCCTCCGATTTGGGCCTAATCTTTCTCCTAGCGTCCTTTTCATCGCGCCCGAAAGGGAATTCCAAAAGGTCTGGCCGCTCTGGCTCGCGGCCAAGCAGGACTCGGGTGCTCGCGTAGATAGAATGGTCGAGACAGGATCGAAAGGCGTTGACGGCTTCGTAGAGCAGCACACTGAAATCGCTTATCGGAGCGCGAACAATGCGGGCCTTATGGACATAGTCTCCTCTATCTTCATCGTGCTCAAGGATGATTTCATAGGGGTCGGAATCCGTGAAGGCTCGCGTGTCGATGCCGATTTGCTCGACGTGCTGATCCGCCCGAATGAACAGCCGACTGGTACTGTCGAACGCCTCTTCGATGGTGATCATAAGGTCCCCTAGAAATCGAACCCCAAACTCCTCCGTTAGACCAATAGCTCGGTCAAGCCACAGCCGTACGAAGCGCCACCCGGCCCAAGCCTGACACGACTCCTCAAAATCCAGGATGCGTCAGCCGCGGAGCATATGGATCACGCACCCATGTCACAGGCATGGGTTGCGAAACGGGCGCTTCCACTTCGCAGTCTTCTGACAGCGGGGGTACGTAGTTATCTGGGGCCTCAATGTCCGGCCGAGCGTAGGGCTGTAGGTCATCTACGTAGTTTTGCTTCCGAAGTGGCGTCGACATTCGCTATGATCAGTCCGTTTGCTGAAACTCTAATACGCTCGTTCGGCCCCATAGCCTCTGATGTTATCGGATGGCAATCGGTTTTACCCCATGATCCCGAGATCACCGTGGCTTGCACCCGGCTCGCGCCTGCAGGCCGGGAGGGGAAGTAGGGGTCGTACAGTTGGTCTGCTGACAACGCTGGCCGCTCACGCCGGACCACCGCCACCGCGCTGCTAGGGGTCTCGTTCGACATCCGTCCGGCTCCTGAGGGGGCAGCGCTGATCCTCTCCGGCATTCTGCCGAGCGATTCTTTCCATTCCGACAATCTGGAGACCATCATGGCCGCAGCCAACTTCGAGCGGGCGCTTCCGCTCGTCCTCAAGCACGAGGGCGGGTACGTCGATCACCCGAAGGACCCGGGCGGCGCGACGAACCTCGGCGTCACCATCGGCACCCTGTCGTCCTGGCTCGGCCGGACGGCTACCAAGGCGGATGTGAAGGCGCTCACCCGAGCCACGGTCGCACCGATCTACCGGAAGAACTATTGGGCCGCGATCCGGGCCGACGAACTGCCGGCCGGGCTCGACTATGCCGTCTTCGACTTCGCGGTAAACTCGGGGCCGAAGCGCGCCGCCATGGCGCTTCAGCGTGCCGTGGGCGTGGCCGACGATGGCGTGATCGGCTCCATCACCCTGGCCAACGTCGCGAATCGGCCGGTCGATGCCACGATCGAGCGCATCATGGCCGACCGCATGACCTTTCTCCGACGGCTCTCGACTTGGCCGACGTTCGGCAAGGGCTGGACGGCACGCTGCGACGGCGTGCTGAAGGAAGCGCTGGCCATGGCCACGGCCGCGCCGCTGCCGGTCCCGCCCGTCGCCGTGTCGCCGCTGCCGGCGCCCGCTGCGCCTGCCGGCCCGCTCGTTGCCCCCGCGCCGCGCGCCAGCGGTTCCGTGGCCGCTCCAGCGCCGGCTTTACCCGGTCCGAGCACCGCTCCGGCCCCGGCCAAGCCCGGCTTGGGTACCCGCCTCGCGTCTTGGTTCATGCGCCCCTGGTTCGGCTGAGGGGGACCGCCATGCCCGCCCTCATCGTCTTCGCCGCCGGGGCCGCCCTGGCGCTGGCCCTGGCTGCGCTCGGCCCGGCGATCGGATCAGCCCTCGTCGCCGGCATCGTCATCGGCTTTCTGATCCGCCCGCTGCTGATCAGCATCCTCGAAAACTGGTGAGCGATCAAAACCCCATCAAGAACCAAGCGTCTGATCCGGCTGCGCAAAATGCGCTTCGATCAAATGGCGATCAAATCCCGAGCCGGCCGGGCCCGCCGCGCAACCCCTGACATTGAGATCCACCATGACCCGCATGCTCCTGCTCGCGGCGCTGGCGCTCGCCTGCGTCCTGTCGCTGTCCCCGGCCTTCGCCGCCGAGGACACCACCGTCGCTCTCTCGGCCGCCCCCTGGATCGAGATGGTGCGGGAGATCCTGCTGACGATCGTCATCCCGGCCGTGGCCGCCTACGTCATCGCAGCCCTGCGCCGGACCTACCCGATGGCCGCCCTGTTCCTGACGCAGCGGCGCGTCGAGCAGCTGGGCAACGCCGCTACCGAGTTCGCCATCAACGCCATCCCAGGCGCGGTGAAGGAGGCCAAGCTGTCGGTGAACGTCGGCTCGGCCGTCATCGCCAAGGCGGTGCAGTACGGCATCGACGCCGCCCCCGCGAAGGCCATGGAGGCGGCCGGTGGCCCGGAGGGGCTGGCCAAGATCGTCTTCCGCAAGCTGAACCTCGAAGACGATGCGAACGAGGGGAACACCCTCCTGCCGGCGATCGCTGCGGTGCGCTTGAAGTAGCCCGGCCCGCCGCCGATCCGCGCCTCGGACCTGTGAGATGCAATGGCTCCCGAAGAACGACGGTACACGGCTGCCGAATGGCTCGACATCCAGGGCCAATATCGGGAGCAGCCGAAGCGGGGCGTCCGGGCGATGTTCCCGGACCCCAACGAAGAATGCGACCTCGGGCCTTTCATACCGACAGGCGGCTACCGACCGCCGCGCGCACCACCGGAGCCCTCCTTCAAGATGCACGCGCATCTGGAGGCGTGGTTCTCGTCCGTCAGCGCTGAGGATGTGAAGCAGCTTGAGGCGATCCTGAAGCTGCGGCCCGAGACCGTGGCCTGGATCGCGGAGAAGAACCCGCGCGAGCTCAAGAGCCTCGACGGAGCCGTGGAGTTCGTCACCTCCTCGCGGACCGCGGCGAAGGTACTGGCCTGGTGCTTCGTCACCGCCGCGACGGCGTTCGACCTGGTCGTCACGGCGGCCAAGAACGGAATCGACCTTTTCCAGATCGTGCGGGGCGGCAAGGGATGAACCTGCGCTTCTTTGGCTTCTTCGCCCTCGGCGTCATCTGCGCCGCGATCCTGATCCCCTCGGCGATGATCTGCTGGTGGGCGGCCGACCGGCACATCCCGGTGGACGTGCTCAACACGGAGGTGGTGACGCCGGTCGTGAAGCCGGGCGGCAAGCTCATCATCCGGCAGACCATCCGCTACACCCGGGACTGCCGGGGGCACGTGGACCGGGTGATGTACGATTCGGCCACGCATCGGAAGTGGCTGGCCGACGTCGACTACGAGCGTCCGCCGCGGGGCCTGGGCGAGCACGTGGTCACCTTCGTCGAGGACGTGCCGAGCTACTTCGAGCCCGGGCCCGCCTCGTACCGCGCCGTGCCGGTCTACTCCTGCAACCTCGTGCATCAGTACCTCTGGCCGCTGACGCGCGACGAGACGGTGATCCGGTTTAAGGTCGAGGGGACGCCGTTCTAACGATCAGCTATCGATGGGGAATGCCACATATTGTGAGGCCACCGCCCCTTGCGATCTGCATCCCTGAAGCGCTAGGCAGACGCCTGTAATCGATCATGAACAATAAGAAGCGTACCGATGGATGAAAATTGGACTGATAAAGCAAAATCTACGTTATACGGATTTGATGAGTCTTGGTACCTTCGACAGTACCCAGATGTTGCGGTTTTCCAGGGAAGCCCCCTAGAACATTATCTGCATCATGGATGGAAAGAAGGCCGTAGGCCGAGTGCAGGGTTCGACGGCGAGGGTTATCTTGCTATGAATGCTGATGTGCGAGAAGCCAGGGTCTGTCCACTGCTGCATTTTTTGGAATATGGCATCATAGAGGGGCGAGGCGGCTGGCATAGCGAGTATGTTGAGTCGCAAAATCTCGATCAACGTCAGCTGCCCGAGCCTAAGGCGGATTCAGAGACGCTCGGCGAATAAGGCGATGCTTTCGAGGTATCCGCTGCGCTGGATGATCCCACAATTGATGGAAGCGGGATCGGCCTGACCTGCTACGAATCAGGCCCCTTCCTCCCGAGGGCGCAAATGACCTCACCCGCCCGGCGTAAGCCGAGGCGGGTTTTATCGTTCGCTTATGGTCTACTGGCAATTGACGAGCGTCTTGACGGTCTTCATCACGTATGCGTGACGATATCCATTACAGAACTCTTGCGGATCCGCCGGAACTCGAAGCGACCCTACGGGGGTGCTACTACGGAAACGCTTGAGCGAAAGCTTAAGCTCGACGCACTCAAGCCCGAGGCCCGGGAGCAGATCCAGCAGGAACTGCAGTTGCGTCGCCTGCTGCAGCCGCTCAGATAAGTCAGTCCCTTTCTGGGGGCATCGACGTCATCCTCAGCCCGCCCGGAGAAATCCGCGGTAGCTTTTTCACACGCGCGTGATGCAGCCTGAGGCAAGCTTTCAAATCCAGATTGCAGACGCCCTCAGTTGCCAACGCCCCGGCAATCTGCGGCAACACCTTCACCCGCCCGGAGCAATCCGCGGCGGGTTTTTCACACGCCCGTGATGCAGCCTCAGGCAAGCTTTCAAATCCA
>NZ_BPQL01000036.1 GCF_022179225.1 Methylobacterium goesingense | reverse complement strand
TAGACGGCGGCGCCCGCCGTCGCCCGGCGGCGGGCGCCGCCGTCTACCGCATTGCCGGAGGGATGGGGAGGCGACCCGACCTCACACCCGCTCGATGATGGTAGCCGTGCCCATGCCGGCGCCGATGCACAGGGTGATGAGGGCGCGCTCCTTGCCGGTGCGCTCCAGTTCGTCGAGCACGGTGCCGAGGATCATCGCGCCGGTGGCGCCCAGCGGATGGCCCATCGCGATGGCACCGCCGCAGACGTTGATCCGGGCCGGGTCGACATCGAACGCCTGCTGGAAGCGCAGCACCACGGCGGCGAAGGCCTCGTTGACCTCGAACAGGTCGATGTCGGACAGGCTCATGCCGGCGCGGGCCAGGACCTTCTTCGTCACGTCCACCGGACCGGTGAGCATCAGGGCCGGGTCCGAGCCGATATTGGCGAAGGCGCGGATGCGGGCACGCGGCTTGAGGCCCGCGGCGTCGCCGGCCTCGCGTGATCCGATCAGCACGGCGGCGGCGCCGTCGACGATACCCGACGAGTTCCCCGCATGGTGGACGTGGTTGACGGTCTCGACGTCGGGATGCGCGTCGATCGCCACGGCGTCGAAGCCGCCCATCTGACCCATCTGGACGAAGGAGGCCTTGAGCTGCCCCAGCGACTGCATGTCGGTGGAGGGCCGCATGTGCTCGTCATGCGCGAGCAGGGTGATGCCGTTGATGTCACGCACCGGCACGACCGCGTCGGCGAAGCGCCCCTCGGCCCAGGAGGCGGCCGAGCGCTTCTGCGATTCGACCGCGTAGGCGTCGCAATCGTCGCGGGTGAAGCCGTATTTCGAGGCGATGAGATCGGCCGAGACGCCCTGGGGCATGAACCACGACTTGATCGCGATGGCCGGGTCCACCGGCCAGGCACCGCCGGAGGCGCCGAGGCCCACGCGGCTCATCGACTCGACACCGCCGCCCACCGTCATGTCGTGCTGGCCGGCCATGACCTGCGCGGCGGCGAAGTTCACCGCGTCGAGGCCCGATGCGCAGAAGCGGTTGATCTGCACACCCGGCACGTGGGTGCCGTAATCGGCCACCAGGGCGGCCGCGCGGGCGATGTCGCCACCGGCCTCGCCCACCGGATCGACGCAGCCCAGGACCACGTCGTCGATGCGGCGTGTATCCAAGGCGTTGCGGTCCTTCAGGGCGCGCAGGGCCACCTCTGCGAGGCGAAGCGCCGTCACCTCATGCAGGGCGCCGTCGGGCTTGCCGCGTCCCCGGGGGGTGCGGACGTGGTCGTAGATGAAGGCCTCGGGCATGCGTGTCCTCGTTCTCTTGACCCTGGCGGCGCGGGCATTCCCCCTCCCCCTTGCGGGGAGGGGTCAGGGGTGGGGGTGGCCCCGCCAGCCTCAGCCGACGGAGGGTCGCCCAACCACCCCCACACCTCCGGTTCCTCCCCGCAAGGAATAGGAGGGGGCGTCGTGCGGGTCTAAAACGCCTCGGCGCTGAGCGCCATCGTGGTTTCCGATCCGGCCTTGATCCGGACCAGCCGGGTCGCGGTCTCGGGCAGCATCCGTTCCATGTAGAAGCGCCCGACCACGAGCTTGGCGGCCATCGCCTCGGAAGCGGTCTCGGCCTGCCGGGCGAGGGCCGCCTTGGCGATGCGCGCCCACATGTAGCCCATGGCGACGAGGCCGAGGAGGTGCATGTAGTCGGTGGCACCCGCGCCCGCGTTGTCGGGCTTGGAGAAGGCGTTCTGCATGAACCACATGGTGGCGCCCTGCAGGTCGTTCAGACCGGCCTGGAGAGGAGCGACGAAGGGCTTCATGCCGTCGTCCTCGCCGTGGTCCTTGATGAAGGTCTGGACTTCGCCGAGGAAGCTCATCATCGCGCGGCCGCCGTCCTTGGGCAGCTTGCGGCCGATGAGGTCCATGGCCTGGATGCCGTTGGCGCCCTCGTAGATCATGGCGATGCGGGCATCGCGCACGAACTGCGACATGCCCCATTCCTCGATGTAGCCGTGACCGCCGAACATCTGCTGGGCCTCGACCGCGTTGGCGAAGCCCTTGTCGGTGAGGACGCCCTTCACCACGGGCGTCATCAGGCCCATGTGGTCATCGGCCGCCTGTCGCTGCTTCTCGTCGTCGGAGCGGTGGCCGATATCGGCCTGGAGCGCGGTCCAGAGCACGAGGGCGCGGGCGGCCTCGTTGAAGGCGCGGATGCCCATCAGGGTGCGGCGCACGTCGGGATGGACGATGATCGGGTCGGCGGCCTTCTCGGGGGCTTTAGCGCCGGTGAGCGCACGGCCCTGGAGCCGGTCCCGCGCGTAGGCGACGGCGTTCTGGTAGGCGACCTCGGACTGGCCGAGGCCCTGGACGCCGACCGCGAGGCGCGCCTCGTTCATCATGACGAACATCGCGTTGAGGCCGCGATTCTCCTGGCCGATGAGCCAGCCCTTGGCCCCGTCGTAGTTCATCACGCAGGTGGAATTCCCGTGGATGCCCATCTTGTGCTCGAGGGAGCCGCAGGAGACCGGGTTGCGCGCCCCCACCGAGCCGTCGTCGTTCACGAGGAACTTCGGCACCACGAAGAGCGAGATGCCCTTGGTGCCGGCCGGCGCACCCTCGATGCGGGCGATCACGAGGTGGATGATGTTCTCGGAGAGGTCGTGCTCGCCCGCCGAGATGAAGATCTTGGTGCCGGTGAGGCTGTAGGAGCCGTCGCCGTTCGGCACCGCCTTGGTCTTCAGTAGGCCGAGATCCGTGCCGCAATGCGGCTCGGTCAGGTTCATGGTGCCGGTCCATGCGCCCTCCACCATCTTGGGCAGGTAGAGCGCCTTCTGCTCCTCCGAGCCGTGCACCAGCAGGGCGGCCATCGCGCCCTGGGTCAGGCCCGGATACATGCCGAGAGCGAGGTTGGCGCCGGAGGCGAACTCCTGGATCGCGGTGTTGAGGGTGTGCGGCAGGGCCTGGCCGCCGTACTCCTCGGGCATCGACAGGCCCATCCAGCCGCCGCCCGCATAGGCGTCGTAGGCGGCCTTGAAGCCCTTCGGGGTCGTGACGCTGCCGTCGGGATGGCGAGTGCAGCCTTCCCGGTCGCCGACGGCGTTCAGGGGCGCGAGCACCGTCTCGGCGAGCTTGGCGCCCTCGTTGAGCACCGCCTCCATCACGTCCGGCGAAGCGTCCGAAAAGCCGCGCAGGTTATCGTAGCGGTGGAACCCGAACACGTCGTTCAGCAGGAACAGGACGTCCTCGACCGGTGCCTTGTAGGTTGGCATCGCGCATCATCTCCCGGAAACGGTTGCGTTCCTGGACGACCCTGCGGCCGCCGGCGCACCTGATGGTTCACATCTAAACCATTTTTGGACGGACGCAAAGCAGAAGATTCGAACGTGCCGCCGCGCCTTCATGCTGCCCGACGCAGAGACCTTAACCGGGTGTTTACCAAGAATACCAAATGTCTGGCCTATGCGATCTGCCGTTAACGCCTCACCCGCGTTGGCGTGGGGGCCTTGCCCGGATCGAGCCACGGACTTCGCCGAGTCAGGTTTGACGATGACACGCACCGCCACGCTCAACCTCGAAGGCTTCGATCCCGACGTGCTCGAGGCGGCCCGAGACGTGGCACGGCGCGCCGGAATCCCCGTCGAGACCTGGATCGCCTCCATCGTGGACCCGGATGCGGCAGCGCGCGCCGCGACCGAGGAGCGGCGCCAGCCGGCGCCTCCGATCGCGCAGACGACGTCGGAAGTCCCACCTGCTCCGCCTCTCCAGGCCGCTGCCGCGCATCCCCAGGCCGCTGCCGCGCCGCTCCAGGCCGCTGCTCCGCAGCTCCAGACCGACGCCGCGCCTCGCCAGTCCGCGGCGCCGGAGTCCGCACCCGTGGCGACGCCGGCAATGGATCCGGCCCCCGCCGCCGCAGGGATCGATTCGGCCCTGTCCGAGATGATGCAGCGCCTCGATGCCACCGACGAGCGCATGCGCCGTGAGAGCCAGGCGTCGCAGGACGCGGCCAGCCGCACGATCGCCGGGATCGAGGCACGCCTCGGCGCCGCCGCCCAACCCGCCGCCGCCCCGTCCGAGCTGGTCGATCGCCTGTCGGAGATCGAGCGCCGGATGACCGAGATCGGCTCGCAGCTCGCCCAACCGCGCCCCCTCGGCCGCCGGGGCCGAGCCGCCGAGACCGAGATCCGCGATGCCGTCAGCGAGATCCGCCAGCGCCAGCGCGAACTCGCCGCGGGCGCGGCACAGGAGGCGCAGCCCCTCGAAGGACAGACCCCCGAAGGCCAGGCCCCCAAAGCCAGCTCCCCGGCCATCGCCGAACTCCAGAACGAGACGTCGCGCCTGCGCGAATCCATCGGCGGACTCGCCAGCGGCCGCGACGTCGGCGCCCTGGAGCAGGCCATGCGGGCCCTGGCGGCCGGGGTGCAGCGCGCTCAGGCGCCGTCGGACCTCGCCGCCATCGCGGCCCCGATCGAGCTGATCCGGGTCCAGGTCGCGCGCCTGGCCGAGGACGTGGCCGAGAACGTCCATGCCCGCGTCGCGGCGGACGTGGAGCGCCTCGCCGCCAAGGTCGACGGAGCCCTGCACAGCGCGCCGGCGGGTTTCGCCGAGCAGGACGTGCTCGGGGGCCTGTTCCGCGAACTCGACGAGATCCGCCGCCTCATCGGTGCGCTCGCCGGCCCCGAGCGCATCCAGAGCCTCGCCTCGGGCCTGCAGACCATCAGCACCCAGATCGCGCAGCTGCACGATGGCAAGCCCGGCGAGGCCGGGAGCTTGGCCGAACTGCGTCCGCTCCTGGAGGAGATTCGCAGCGGTCTGCGCTCGGGCCCGGATTCCGGGATCGGCGAGCAGATCCAGGAGATGGGCGCCAAGCTCGATGCCCTGCGCGGCAGCGCGCCGATGGGTACGGGAGCGCAGTCCGACGCCATCCTGCACCGCCTCGACGCGCTCTCCGAGCAGGTCGAGCGGGTTCACATCAACCCGGTGGGCGACCTGATCGGCCGCCTCGAAGATCTTGGGGCGACGTTGCGCCGTCCGGCACCGCCGGAGGAGGATTTCGCCTCGATCCGGACCATGCTGCACGACCTCACGGTCAAGCTCGACCGCGTCGGCACCGGCGATGGCCCGCGCGACGAGGGCCTCGACGCCCTTGAGCAGCAGGTCCTGGCGCTCGCCCAGCGGATCGATACGCGCGACGCCGATCCGGCGCTGGCCGGCCTCGAGCGCACCATGAGCGACCTCCTCGATCAGGTGTCGGCCCTGCGGGCTGAGGCGCCGATCGAAGCGGCGGTGGAGCGCGCGGCCCGCAACGCCGTCGCGGAAAGCATCGGCGCCGTCGCCGATCCGGAGGAGGTCGGTCTCCTGCGGGCGAGTCTGGCCGACTTGCGCGCGCATCAGGTCGCGTCCGAGCAGCGGATGCAAGCGACCCTCAACGGCGTCTACTCGGCCCTGGAGCGCCTCGTCGGCCGCCTCGGCACCCTGGAAGGGGAGGCCGCCTCGGCCGGTTCCGGCCGCCCGGGCCGCGAGACGATCCCCGAGCGCGCGTACACCGAGCGGCCGCCCCTCGACCGGGCCGGACCCCGGTCCGACGGACCCCGCAACGACGCCCCCCGGGGGAGCCGGCCCACGATTCCCGCCGCGCTCCATACCGGCCCCGACCTGCCCCTGGAGCCCGGAGCCGGCCGGCCCGGCCGTGAGCGCGCGGCCGAGTCCGCCGAGACGCCGGCCGTCGCCGACAGCGACATCAAGACGAGCTTCATCGCCGCCGCCCGCCGAGCCGCCCAGGCCGCCCAGGCGGAGGCGGCGGGCCAGTCCATTCCCCTCGATCCCCCCGAATCCCGCGACGCCGGCCAGGCGCCCGAGCGCGGGGGCCGTCTCGCGCGCCTGCGCGGCGAGATCGACCGCCGCCGCAAGCCCCTGCTCCTCGGCTTGGCCGCGATCGTGCTCGCCCTCGGCGCCCTCCAGGCCGTGAACGCCCGCCGCTCGACCGGTGCGGTGGCACCGGCGATGTCCGAGGCGGCGACGCTGCCGCCGGCCGCCGAGGCCGCGCCCGCCACCACCCAGGCCCTCGCCGACGTGTCCGCCCCCGCGAAGGCACCCGAGGCGAAACCGCCGGCCGAACCCCAAACCACCCAGTCCCTCGCCGAGACACCGAGCGCCGCGATCCCGGCGAACCCCGCGAAGACGGGCCCGGACCGGGCTGGGCTGCCCAAGGTCGCGGCCCTGGCAAGTCTGTCGGGCGACCTCGCGGGCGTACCGCCCGCCCTCGGCAAGCTGCGGCAAGCCACCCTCGACGGGGACGCGGCCGCTGCCTACGACCTCGCGACCCGCGCCTCCGAGGCCCGGGGGATGCCGCGCGACAACGTCATGGCGGCTCGCATTCTCGAGAAGGTGGCCGCCTCCGGATACGCCCCGGCGCAATACAAGCTCGCCAGCCTTCACGAGAAGGGCGTGGGCCTTCCCCGCGACCTCGTCCAGGCCAAGCTCTGGTACGGCCGCGCGGCGGAACTCGGCAATGCGCGGGCCATGCATAACCTCGCGGTGATCTACGCCGAGACCCCCGCCGCCAACGGCAAGCCGGATTTCGCCACGGCCTCGCAATGGTTCAAGCGCGGCGCCGAGTTCGGTCTGCGCGACAGTCAGTACAATCTCGCGGTGCTCTACGCGCGCGGCCTCGGCGTCCAGCAGGATCTCGAACAATCCTACCTCTGGTTCTCGGCCGCCTCGGCCCAGGGCGACAGCGACGCGGCCAAGAAGCGGGACGACGTGGCCGCCAAGCTCGATCCGAAGGCGCTGGCCGCCGCGAAGGCGCAGGTCGCCGCCTTCAAGGCCCGCACGCCCGACCCGGCCGCGAACGAGCCGCCGGCTCCATTCGCGATCGAAAACTCCATGAGCCTGCTCGGCGCTCCGCCGCCGAGCCCCGGCGCCACGCCCCCGGCGCGCCGCATCTGACGGGAGCCCGGGCCCTCCGGCATGCGGGCTTCTGCCGCCCGTTCGCGATGCAGCGGACGAGGCCTCCGGGCGTTAAGGTTTCGAGGGGCAGGTCACGCCTGCCCCTCGTTCCCGATGCCCATGCCGCCGACCGGGGTGGCCACCAAGCCTGGAGACCCGATGGCGCGCGTCACAGCGGTTCCACCGGCCGCCCTCGTCCTGGGGATCGCCGGCCTGATTCCGTTCCTGGGCTTCGCCCTGCTCTCCGTCAGCGGGACGGATGCGGGGCTGGGCACCATCGGCCTCAGTCCCCGGCTGGTACTCTCCACCTACGGCGCCGTCATCGCCTCGTTCCTCGGTGGCATCCGCTGGGGGGCGGCCGCCGCGCGGGGTTCGGGCGGCGCGGACTACGCCATCGCCATCCTGCCGTCCCTCGTCGCCTGGGCGGCGCTAGCCGCGCCCGCCCCGTGGGACCTGCGCGTCCTCGGCGTCCTCGTGCTGGCCTGGGGCCTCGTCGACCAGGATCTGCCCCGGCGCGGCCTCGTCCCGGTCTGGCTCGGGCGCCTGCGCCTCGTCCTGTCCGGGGTCGCCGGCGCTTCGCTGCTGGTGGCCGCCTGACCGGAAGGGCCCGCGTCAGTCCTTGCTCAGCATCGCCTTGCCGATGGCAAAGACGCGGCCGTCGCCGAGGAGATGCGCCGTGAAGCCCGCCGGGAACAGTGGCTCGAAGACGGGATTGCGGACGTTGAGACCGCCCGCATAGGCGCCGAAGGCCGGCATGATCAGGCGCTTTCCGTCGGTGACGAAGCAGCGCCGGCGCACCGCCCGCCCGCGCATCGCGACCTTGCCGCAGGGATGCAGATGGCCGGCGACCTCGCCCTCGGGAGCGTCGGCGGTCGGCTCGTGCCGAAGGGTCAGGCCGCCGATCGCCAGGGTCTCGGCATAGCGCCCCCCGACGCCCTCGGTGACGGCGTGGTCGTGGTTGCCCGAGATCCAGACCCAGTCGCGCCCCTCCTGCAGGGCCGCCACCATGGCGCGGTCGCCCGGCTCCATCCGCTCCGGACCGCGCGCGTCGTGGAAGGAATCGCCCAGCGCCACCACGCGCGCGGGGTCGAGGCGGGCCACCACCTCGTGCAGGCAGGCCAGGGTCTCGCGGGTGTCGTAGGGCGGCAGGAACTGGCCCGAGCGCGCGGCATAGGCCGAGCCCTTCTCCAAGTGGAGATCGGACACGATCAGGGTCCGGTGGGCGCCGAGCCAGAGGCCGCCGCAGAGGTCGAGGGCGAGGGTTTCTCCGGCGAGGGTCAGGCCGGGGGCCCGGGTGGTCTTCTCAAGTCTCTGGCCGAGCGCCAAAACCGCATCCTCTGACTTCTGGAAAGGGCGTTTCACCGCGCTTCAGCCCAGCGCTTCTTCGAGCAGCTGCGCCTCGGCTTCGGCCAAAATCTCGTCCGCGCCCTCGCCGTAGACCCGCTCGCGCCCGATCTCGAGCATTACGGACACGGAGAGGGGCGAGACGCGATCGAGCGCCTTGTGGATGATTCGCCCCTGGATGCGCCTCAACATCATACCGAGGCGCTTCACGTCGAGGAGTCCGGTTGCCGCATCCTGGCGCGCGGCCTTCAGCAGGAGGTGGTCCGGCTGGTGCTTGCGCAGCACGTCGTAGACGAGATCGGTCGAGATCGTGACCTGACGGCCGGTCTTGGCCTGCCCCGGATAGCGCCGCTCGATCAGCCCGGCGATGACCGCGCATTGCCGGAAGGTGCGCTTCATCATGGCGGATTCATCGAGCCAGGCCTCGAGGTCGTCACCCAGCATGTCCTCGGCGAACAAGGCTTCCAGAAAGTCCGGCTCGCGGCCGATGCGCTCGCCGACATCCCGGGTGAGCCAGATGGCGATGCCGTAATCGTTGGCGGCAAAGCCCAGCGGGCGCATCCGCTCCCGTTCGAGGCGACGCGTCAGCAGCATCCCCAGGGTCTGGTGGGCGAGGCGCCCCTCGAAGGGGAAGGCGGTGAGGTAGTAGCGCCCGGCGCGCGGAAAGGTCTCCACCAGCAGACCGGTCGGGCCGGGCAGGACGGACCGGGTGCGCTGCTGCAGGAGATAGTCCGAGACCTGCCGCGGCAGCCGGTCCCACTCGAACGGATCGGCGATGAGCGCCCGCACCCGCGCGGCGAGGAAGGTCGAGATCGGGAATTTCGCCCCCGCGTAGGAGGGGATGGCCGGGTCGGTGCCGGGCCCGGCCCGGGTCGCCAGGGCCTCGTCCTCGGACAAGCCCTCGAAGCGCAGGACCTCGCCGGCGAAAAGGAAGGTGTCGCCCGGTGTCAGGGTGTCGGCGAAATCCTCCTCGATCTCACCGAGCACCCGACCGCCCTTGGGCAGGATCGCGCCGGGCTTGCCGCGCACGCCCCGGGCGAGGCGCACCTTGACCTTGGCGGACTCGACGATGGTGCCGACGTTCATCCGGTACTGCTGAGCGATGCGCGCGTCGCGCACGCGCCAGAGGCCGTCCGGCCCGCGCAGGATCTTGGCGAAGCGCTCGTAGGCGCGCAGCGCGTAGCCGCCGGTCGCCACGTAATCGACCACCGCCTCGAAATCCTCCCAGGACAAAGTCGCGTAGGGCGCGGCCGAGACGATCTCGTCGTAGAGCTGATTTGCGTCGAACGCGTCGGCACAGGCCATGCCGAGGACGTGCTGGGCGAGCACGTCGGGGGCGCCGAGGCGGGCGTCCGGCGTGTCCTGGGCGGCGGCCTCCACGGCGTCGAGGGCGGCCTGGCATTCGAGCATCTCGAAGCGGTTGGCCGGCACCAGATAGGCCTTCGACGGCTCGTCCATCCGGTGATTGGCGCGGCCGATGCGCTGCATGATCCGGCTCGCGCCCTTCGGCGCGCCGATGTTGACCACGAGGTCGACGTCGCCCCAGTCGATACCGAGGTCGAGGGTGGCGGTGCAGACGATGGCCCGCAGCTGCCCCGCCGCCATCGCGGCCTCCACCCGGCGGCGCTGCGTGGCGTCGAGGGAGCCGTGATGCAGGGCGATGGGGTAGTTCGCGTCGTTGATCCCCCAGAGTTCCTGGAAGGTGTACTCGGCCTGGAGGCGGGTGTTGACGAAGACCAGCACCGTGCGGTGCCGGCCGATCAGGTCGTAGATCGCCGGCATGGCCTGCCAGGCGGTGTGGCCGGCGAGGGGCAGGGTCAGGCCGGTGTCGAGCATGTGCAGGTCGGGCGCGGCGCCACCCCGCACGACGACGAGTTCGGCCATCGCCACCCTGGACCCGCTCCCCTCCACGAGGGACGTGGGCGGGGCGGGCTGCTGCGGCACCAGATACCGGCGCAACTCGTCCGGCTCGCGCACGGTCGCGGACAGCCCGATCGCGGTCAGCCCCGGGCTGAGGCGGTGCAGCCGGGCCAGCGCCAGGGACAGGAGGTCACCGCGCTTGGAGGTGACCAGGGCGTGCAGTTCGTCGAGGACCACGCAGGACAGGCCGGCGAAGAGGTCCGCCGCCTCGCGGTGGGCGATGAGCAGGGCGAGCTGTTCCGGAGTGGTCAGCAGGATGTCGGGCGGGCGCGCGATCTGCCGGGTGCGCTTGTGCGAGGGCGTGTCGCCGGTGCGGGTCTCGACCCGGATGGACAGGCCCATCTCGGCGATGGGCGCCTCGAGATTGCGGGCGATGTCCACCGCCAGGGCCTTGAGGGGCGAGATGTAGAGCGTGTGCAGGCCGCGCGCCTTGGCCGAGGCCGGACGCCCCGCAGGGGCCGGGCGCCCGGCGAGGGCCGTCAGGCTCGGCAGGAAGCCCGCCAGGGTTTTGCCCGCCCCGGTGGGCGCCACCAGCAGGGCGGATCGCCCCTCGCGCACGAGGGCGAGGAGTTCGAGCTGGTGCGGCCGGGGCGCCCAGCCGCGCGCGGAAAACCAGGCCGCGAAGCGCTCCGGCAGCGGTGTCTCGAGCGTCGTTGTCTCGGGCGTCGTGCTCAGGCCAGGGCCATCAGGAACCGGTCCATCAGTTCGAGGGCGCGCTCCGTCATCGCGCCCGGATAGCGCACGAAGACGTGGCACCCGCCCGGATAGATCGCGGTGTGGCCGCCATTGCCGGCCGCAGCCCAGCGGGCCGACATGTAGAGCGTGTCGTCGAGGAGCGGATCGTGCGTCCCCACCGTGAACAGGGCCGGCGGCAGGCCCTTCAGGTTGGCGTAGAGCGGCGAGACGTCGGGCCGGCGCCGGTCGATGCCGTCACGCACGTAGACGTCGGCGAAGCGCGTCAGGTCCTCGGTGTTCACCACGAGGCGCTCCGCGCCCCAGTTGCGCACGCTGGGCGTCAGGCCGAGATCGAAGAAGCCGGCGTTGAGATTGGCACCCCGGAAGGCGCGGGGCAGGCCGTGCGTGTCGCGCAGGCGCAGGAGCACCATCACGGCGAGCTGCGCGCCCGCCGATTCGCCGCCGATGGTCAGCGCGGAGACGCCGAACTCCGCCTTGCCGGGACCGGCGAGCCAGAGGGCCGCCGCCTCGCAATCCTCTAGGGCGGCCGGATAGGGATGCTCCGGCGCCAGCCGGTATTCCACCGACAGGCAGACGAAGCCGCAGACGTCGGCGATGCGCTCGAGCCAGGGGTCCTGCTCGTCGGCCGACCCCCAGACCCAGCCGCCGCGATGGATATGCAGGTAGGCGCCGCGCAGCTTGGCCCACTTCTTGGGGTTCGGGCGGATGACGCGCAGCTGCAGCGGACCACCGGGCCCGTCGATGGTCAGGGTCTCGGCCCGGGCGCTGCGGGGCATGGCCGGGGAAGCCTGCGTACCCTGGCGACGGCGCGCGCGGACCTCCGTCATCGGGATGGACCACGGGTCGCCCTGCGCGGCATGGGCGGCCACGATCTCGGCATTCAGGCGCTTGGTTTCCGGTTCGATCATCGCCGGATCGAACAGGGCGTGGTCGATCATGAATCCGTTCGTTTCATTGACAGGTCGGCCGTCGCGACGCGCGCATCCGACTCCAGACCCTAGAATGGGACCGCGCGGGCATCGGTGCCATCCGTGCCTTGTGCGAAATCGCCCAACGCCTCAGGCCCAATTGGGTTTCCTCCCGTCCTGTGGCGTCCGCGTCACGGTTCCGCCGGGATCGGCGGGTTGAGAAGAGGCTCAAGCGCGCCGCCGCGATATGGGCCGGGCGTTCCCAGGAAACATCGCATGACCTCCGGCATGACCCCCGAACACGATCCGCGCCGTCCCTCGCCCTATCCGGGCCAACCCTATGCCGGCGCACCGTTCCCGGATCAGGGCCGGCGCTCGGCCTTGCGGCGCTTCCTCGGCGGTTCGCCCGCCGCCGTGTTCATGAAGCTGCTGTTCCTGTCGGTGCTGGTCGGCGCCGTGATGGCGACCCTCGGCGTCACCCCGGGCCTCCTGTTCTGGCACGCTTACGACGCGGTGCGGACCCTGATCGACCTCGGCCTCGCCACCTTCCACGATTTCGGCCGCTGGATCCTGGCCGGCGCCGTGGTGGTGGTGCCGCTCTGGCTGCTGTCGCGGTTCTTCGCGGTGTCGAAATAGGTTTCCAACGCGAAAGGGGCCGGCGTTTCCGCCGACCCCTCGTCGTTACCTGCCTTGGGTTCGCGCCGATCAGCGCTGGACGATGACCTTCGCGCCGACCTTGGCGCGGGTGTAGAGGTCGGCCACGTCGTCGTTGGTCATGCGGATGCAGCCCGAGGACACGGCGGTGCCGATGGTCTCCGGCTCGTTCGAGCCGTGGATACGGTAGATCGAGTTGCCGAGATACATGGCGCGGGCGCCGAGGGGGTTCTCGATGCCGCCCTTCATGAAGCGCGGCAGGTCGGGGCGGCGGCGCAGCATCTCGGCCGGGGGACGCCAATCGGGCCACTCGCGCTTCATCGTAATGGTCTGCACGCCGCCCCAGGTGAAGCCCGGGCGGCCGACGCCGACGCCGTAGCGCAGGGCCTTGCCGTCACCCAGCACGTAGTACAGGCGGCGCTCGGCGGTGGAGACCACGATGGTGCCGGCCGCATAGCCGCCCGCATAGGCGACTTCCTCGCGCTGGATCGCCGACATCTGAGGCACGGCGGAGGACGGCGCCATCGGATCGGCGGGCAGCGAGGCGTTGGCGGTGGGCAGGGCCACCGGCGTGGCCTGCGGGCGAACCCGGATGACCAGGGCGTTGTCGAGTGGCTGGCGTGTGAGTGGATCGATCTCGTAGGCGGCCACGGGCGAAGCCCATGCGCCCAGCGCGCAGAGGAGCCCGGTCAGGGCGGGGGCGAAACGGCGCATCAGAGCCTCTCGAAGGCGAACGAAATCTGTGGAGCGGACTAGGAAAACTCGACGCACGTTACGGCGCGAAGTCTGCCCAAGACGTAAACGCTCGCCCTTCAAAGCCAAGCTCTATTCCCGCCCCGGCGTCGGTTGCCGGGGCGTCGTGATTTCGTGGCAACACCGTGGCACCTTGGCCGTATCGCCCGCGTGGGAGGTACGCCGGGCGCGCGATCAGACCGCGTCGAGGCCGAGGTCGATGATCGGTGCGCTGTGGGTGATCCAGCCGCAGGAGATCAGGTCCACGCCGGAGGCCGCGACCGCCCCCACGGTCTCGCGATTGATGCGGCCGGAGGCCTCCGCGATGGCCCGCCCGTCGATCATCGCCACCGCACGGGCGAGCTGATCGGGAGTCATGTTGTCGAGGAGCACGGCGTCGGCGCCCACCGACAGTGCCTGTTCGAGCTGCTCCAGGGTGTCGACCTCCACCTCGATCTTCACGAGGTGCCCGGCATAGGCCCGGGCCCGCGCGATGGCCGGCACGATGCCGCCCGCCACCGCCACGTGGTTGTCCTTGATGAGCACGGCGTCGTCGAGGCCGTAGCGGTGGTTCGAGCCCCCCCCGGCCCGGACCGCGTGCTTCTCCAGGGAACGCAGGCCCGGGGTGGTCTTGCGGGTGCAGACGATGCGGGCCTTCCCGTGCGGCCGCGCCGCGTCGACCAGGGAGGCGGTGGCGGTTGCGACCCCCGACATCCGGCACAACAGGTTCAGGGCGACCCGCTCGGCGGTTAGGATGGCGCGGGCCGGACCGGCAAGGCGGATCACCACGTCGCCCGGTTTGACCCGGCTGCCGTCGCCGCGCTCGACCGTCACGGCGACGGCCGGGTCGATCAGCCCGAAGGCGATCACCGCCGCGTCGACGCCCGAGATGAGCCCGTCCTGCCGCGCGGCGATGACGCCTTCCAGACGGGCGCTCGCCGGGACGATCGCATCCGTGGTGATGTCGCCGGCCCGGCCGAGATCCTCCAGCAGGGCCGCGCGCACGATGGGCTCCACCATCAATCGGGGCAGGGGGGCAAGCTCGGTGCGGTCGGTCATGGATCGTCCTTCGGTCGAAGTCTTTGCGTCATTGGGGCGGGCCGTGCCGGCCCGCCCCCTCCGTGTCAGGCCGCGACGACGTCACGATCGGGCGCGTACGCCTCGGCGAGGGCCTGAAGCTCGGCCAGCGTCACCTCGGTGTGGCGCGCGGGCTCCTGCGCGGGGTGATCGCTACGCCAGTGGGCGCCGCGGCTCTCGCGGCGCGAGGCGGCCGAAGCCGCGATAGCGAAGGCGGTCAACGCCGCGTCTCCGCCGGCCCGTGCGGCCGGCGCCAGCTGACGGAGCGCATCCGCCAAGCCCTCCGCCGCGCGCACGACGCCGACCTGCCGGTCCATGACGCCGCGCAGGGCGTCGAGATCGATCGCGCCGCGCGCCCGCTCCGGCTGAGCCAGGGCATGCCCCGGGGCGGGCAGGGCGCTTGCGGCCTCGGCGATCCAGGGCGCGAAGGCCATGGCTTCGAGGAGCGAGTTGCTGGCCAGCCGATTGGCCCCGTGCAGGCCCGTCGAGGCGACCTCGCCGCAGGCGAACAGGCCCGGCACCGTGCTGGCGCCGCAGGCATCCACCTTGATGCCGCCCATGTGGTAGTGGGCCGCCGGGCGCACCGGGATGGCCTGCCGGTGGGGGTCGATGCCGGCCTGCGCGCAGAGGCCCGCCACGGTGGGAAACCGCGTCGCCATGCGGGCCCCGAGCTCGCCCCGACAATCGAGGAACACGCCCGCGCCGCGCGATAGCGCCTGGAAGATCCCGCGTGCCACCACGTCCCGGGGGGCGAGATCGCCGCCGGCGATCCCCGCCATCACGGGAGCACCGGTCTCGTCGATGAGACGGGCGCCCTCGCCGCGCAGGGCTTCGGTGGCCAGCGGCATCGGGTCCGCACCGGTGGCGATGGCGGTGGGATGGAACTGCACGAACTCCATGTCGCGCACGGTGGCGCCTGCCCGCAGGGCCAGGGCGAGGCCGCGCCCGGTGGCGCCGCGCGGGTTCGTGGTCGCGGCGTAGAGCGCACCGGTGCCGCCCGTGGCCAGCACAACGGCGCGGGCCGGCAGGGGGAAGCGCGCGCCCTCTCGCTCGCAGACGAGGCCGGCCACCGCGCCGCCCGCGTCCCGCAGGAGTTCCCGCGCCGAGGCGACCAGCACGGTGATGGAGGGCGTCCGGCCCACCACGCGCACCAGGGTCTCGAGCACGAGCCGGCCGGTGGAATCCCCGCCGGCCCGCACGATGCGGCGGCGGGAATGGGCGGCCTCGAGCCCCAGGGCGAGGGCTCCGGCGGCGTCCCGGTCGAAGGGAGCGGCGAGGCCGACCAGCCAATCGATCAGCGCCGGTCCGGCGGCGGCGACGCGGGTCGCCACATCGGGCTCGGTCAGGCCGGCGCCCGCCGCCAGGGTGTCGGCGGCGTGGAGGGCGGCCGCGTCGTCCGCCCCCATGGAGGCGGCGATGCCGCCCTGCGCCCAGCCCGTGGCGGTGCCGGTGCCCAGGGGCGCGGCCGTGACCAGCGTGACGGGGCGGGGCGCGAGGCGGAGCGCCGTGGCGAGGCCCGCGATGCCGGCGCCCACGACGACGATGCGGTCGGCGCCCGGGAGCGCGAAGGCGAGGGGAGCGTGCGCGTTCATCGGGTGCGGACCGCCAGCATGCGCTCCACCGCCATCCGGGCGCGCTCGGCGAGCTCCGGCTCAACCGTGACCTCGTGCGTCATGGTCTCCAGGGCGTGGCGGATATTCTTCAGGCTCATGCGCTTCATGTGCGGGCACAGGTTGCAGGGCTTGATGAACTCGATGTCGGGATTGGCGGCCGCGATGTTGTCGCCCATCGAGCACTCGGTCACGAGCACCACCTGCTTCGGACGCTTCTCCAGGACGAAGTTCATCATCATCGCGGTCGAGCCCGAGAAGTCGGCCTCGGCCACCACCTCCGGCGGGCATTCCGGATGGGTGATGACGGTGACGCCAGGGTAGCTCTCGCGCACCTCGCGGATATCGGCGGGGGTGAATTGCTCGTGCACCTCGCAATGCCCGGCCCAGGTCAGGATCTCGACCTCGGGCACCATCGCCTGGACGTTCTGGGCCAGGAACTCGTCCGGGATCATGAGAACGCGGGGCGCGTTGAGCGAACGCACCACCTCGACCGCGTTGCCGGAGGTGCAGCACAGGTCCGACTCGGCCTTCACCGCCGCCGAGGTGTTGACGTAGGTGACGATCGGAACGCCCGGATACTTCGCCCGCAGGCCGCGCACATCCGCCGCCGTGATCGAATCGGCGAGGGAACAGCCGGCGCGGGTGTCGGGAATCAGCACCGTCTTGCCCGGGTTCAGGAGCTTGGCGGTCTCGGCCATGAAGTGGACGCCCGCCAGCACGATGACGTCGGCATCGACCGTTACGGCCTCGCGCGCCAGGGCCAGGCTGTCGCCGACGATGTCCGCCACCGTGTGGAAGATCTCCGGCGCCTGGTAGTTGTGGGCCAGGATGACCGCGTTGCGGGTCTTCTTCAGTTCGAGGATTGCCGCCACGTCGTCGGCCAGGGCCGGCCACTCGATGGCCGGCACGTACCGGCTGACGCGCTCATAGATGTGCGGCAGGGGAAGGCCGCTCGGAACACCCACGCGATTGCTGCCGATCGGGAGACTGGTCGCCGCCATTGACGCGTCCTCACTTATGCTCAAACTGAGCATTGTGCCGACTAACGTAGGCGGGCTGCGGCGGCTTGTCTAGATATGCAGGCTTTGAGCATAACGTTTTTGCGATGCGAGAATGACGCTGCAGCGCAACTGTCATCCGGCCTGCGCCGGCGCCACCGCGATCAGGCCGGCCGGCGCGCGGGCCGCAGGCGAAAGCCGGGGGCGGGGCGTTCCAGCAGGACCTCGCGCCGGAAGCGGACGAGGCGGGCCGGGCGCCCCGTCGCCCCGGAAGTCACGCCGTCCGTCTCCTCCACCAGCCCCTGCTGGGCCACGAGCCGGCGGAAGTTCTGCTTGTGCAGGTTGGTGCCCGACAGCGCCTCCACCGTGCGCTGGAGCTGGAACAGCGTGAAGGTCGGCGGCATCAGTTCGAAGACCACGGGGCGGTACTTGATCTTGCCGCGCAGGCGCCCGATCGCGGTCGCGAGCACCCGGCGGTGGTCGAGGGCCATGGGCTGGCCCGTCACGGTCAGATCCGCGTCGTGCGCCTCGCCGGACTGCCCCTGCGCCTCGGGAATCAGCCCGGCCTCGAACAGCAATTCGTAGCGCTCCAGCACGCGCTCCTCGTTCCAGGCGCCGCCGCAGAGTCCGAAGGTCAGGCCTAGACGGTCCTCGCGGCGACGGCGCTGCTTCGGGTCGCCGGCGCACTCCGCCCAGGCGAGAAGCTTGGCCTCGATCTCGCCGAGGGAATTCGGCCGCCCGGCACGCCAATCCTCCCAGGGCAGGTAGTGGTACCAGTTGCGCCAGGCGGCCTCGGCGAGGCCGGCCGGCCGCAGCTCGCGCACCAGGGCGAGGTAGGCGACCGAGAGCGAGTGCAGGCCACCGCCGTCGTCGCCCTGCCGGTCGCGGTCGCCGAAGGTGTAGAGCTGCTCAACGTAGCCGAGTCGCTGGTGGGTCTGACGCTCCACCCAGGCGCGCAGGCCCCGCTCCAGGGTGGGGTGCTCGGGCACGAGCGGCCCCGCGGGCAGGCCGTCGGAACGGCCCCGGGCCTGGCCGCCGACCTGCACGGTCAGGGCACGCGGCTCACCGTCGGTCGCCGCGACGATGACGGCCACGAGCCCCACGGCGGACGGATTGGAGAGCGCGGAGTCCGCCGCCCGTTCGGTCTCCTGCGCCGTGGTCACGCTGCCCGATCCTCGCCCGCTGCTCGCCCATCGCTTCGCGGCTGCTCATCGCACATTGCGGGCGCGCGATGAACGCGAAAAACCGACCCGCCCCGGTCAAGCCTCCCGCGCCGGAGCGACGCGGGCGGCCAGGACCCGCGCCGGGTTGCCCGCGACCGTGGCGCCCGCCGGCACGTCGCGGGTCACCACGCTGCCGGCGCCCACGATGGCGTCGTCACCCACGGTGACGCCCGGCAGGATCAGGGCGCCGCCCCCGATCCAGACGTTGCGACCGATCCGGATCGCCCGGGCGAATTCCAGGCCCGCCTCGCGCGGCCCCGGCTCGCGAGGATGGTCCGGCGTCAGAATCTGCACGCCGGGACCGATCTGGGTCCGGTCACCGATGCTCACGGGGGCGCAATCCAGGATCACGCAGCCGAAATTGAGAAAGACATGCGCGCCGAGGCTGATGTGCAGCCCGAAATCACAGTGGAAGGGCGGCCGCACCACCGTGCCGTCGCCGACGGACGCAAAGCGCTCCCGCAGGCGGTCGCGGCGGATCGCGGGCGTCTCGGCGGCGGCGGCGTTGTAGCGCGCCATCCAGTCCCGCGCGGTCCGGTGGTCCGCGTGAAGCTCCGGATCGTCCGGATCGTAGAGCTCGCCGGCGAGCATCTTCTGTTTGGGTGTCTGGTCCATGCGCGGGCAGTGTCTCCGAGGAAGGGTGCGGCGGTAACGCCGCACGACGCCAGGGGCTCCCGGCCTCGCGCCCATCTTCCGACCGGGCCGCAGGGGCCCTAGACTGAGGCGGCAAGACCCAACATCCCTGCCACGACGTTTAGGAAGGCGCCGCGTGATCGGACAGAAGGAAGCGGGCGGCCCGGGGCCGGCGGTCGACCTGCGGCTCTATGGCCTCATCGACACCGGCGTGTCGGGCCACGACGGCGCGCGGCTCGCCGCGATGGCGGCCGAGGCCGTGCAGGGCGGCTGCACGCTGCTGCAGTACCGGGAGAAATTCATCGCGGATGCCCGCGCGGCGCTCGCCCGCATCCGGGCGATCCACGGCGCGATCGCGGGCCGGGGCGTGCCGCTCCTCGTCAACGACCGGGTCGATCTCGCGCTGACCGCCGGGGTCGAGGGCGTGCATCTCGGCCAGGGCGATCTGCACCCGGCCGATGCGCGCCGCCTGCTCGGGCGCGGGGCGATCATCGGCCTCACGCTGAAGACCGCAGCCCAGGCCGACGAACTCTACCGTCTGCCGGTCGATTATGCCTGCATCGGGGGGGTGTTCGCGACGGCCAGCAAGGACAATCCCGATCCGCCGGTGGGGCTCGACGGGCTCGCCCGCATCGTCTTCCGGGGACGACTCGCACGGGGGGCCGCGTTCCCCCTCGGCGCCATCGCGGGCATCAACGCGGGCAATGCGGCGTCCGTGATCCGGGCCGGGGCGGACGGGATCGCGGTGATCGCCTCGCTGTTCTCCGGGGATTCCGTCGAGGCTTGCGCGCGCGATCTGCGGGACCGGGTGGATTCGGCCCTCGCCGCGCGGGGCGTCGCGGCTTAAGCTCCCTCAAAGCTCCGAGGACACCCCATGACACCGATCGCCGTCACCATCGCGGGTTCCGATTCGAGCGGCGGGGCCGGCATCCAGGCCGACCTGAAGACCTTCGCGGCCCTGCGGGTCTACGGCGCCAGCGTGATCACCGCCCTGACGGCCCAGAACACCCAAGGGGTTCAGGCGATCCACGACGTGCCGGCCGACTTCGTTGCCGCGCAGATCGAGAGCGTATTTTCGGACCTCGCCGTCACGGCGGTCAAGATCGGGATGCTGTCCCAGGTGGCCACCATCGAGGCGGTGGCGGCCGGGCTCGCCCGCCATGCCGGCAGGATCCCGATCGTGCTCGACCCCGTGATGGTCGCCACTTCGGGCGACCGCCTGATCTCCGAGGCGGCCGTGGAGGCGTTGCGTCGACACCTCCTGCCGCTCGCCGACCTCGTCACCCCGAACCTGCCCGAGACCGCGACCCTGATCGGTGAACCCGTCGCCGAGACCGAGAACGCCGCCGTGGCACAGGGCCGGCGCCTCCTCGCCATCGGCGCCCGCGCGGTGCTGGTGAAGGGCGGGCACGGGGTCGGCAGCGAGAGCGTCGATCACCTCATGAGCAGCGACGGCACGCTCCGCCGCTTCGCCGCGCCACGCATCGAGACTCGCAACACCCACGGCACCGGCTGCACCCTCTCGGCGGCGGTGGCGGCCGGGCTGGCGCGAGGGCTATCCATGGTCGAGGCGGTGGCCCAGGCCAAGCGCTACGTCTCGGCGGCGATCGCGGGAGCCGACGGCGTCGCGGTGGGGCGCGGGCACGGACCGGTGCACCATTTCCACGCCCTCTGGACCTGACCCAGCCTTGCGCCGCCGTCCCGTTTGCGTTTGAAGTACCGTACAAGCGTCCGCTTAATGGAACGGATGCGCGGATCTCGGGACCAATGGACAACCAGTTGACGACGCCCGAACGCGGGCGGCAGCGTGAAATTCTGAACGGCGCGCAGGTTCTCTCCGGCCAGCTCGGCAAGACGATCCAGCGCCTGCGCAAGGCCTACAACCTGTCCCTGTCCGAACTCGCCGAGCAGTCGGGCGTCGCCAAATCGATCATCAGTCAGATCGAGCGCAACGAGACCAATCCGACGCTCGCCACGATCTGGCGCCTGAGCCAGGCCCTCGACGTCTCCATCGAGCGCGTGCTGGCCACGAGCGACGAGGAACCCTTCATCGAGAAGACCTCGCGGGCGGACACGCCGATCCTGGTCTCGGACGACGGCAAGGTGCGTCTGGGCATCGTCGGCTGGATCAAGACCGTCGAGTGGCTGCAATGGTACGAGGTCTCCGCCGATCCGGGCGGGCAGCTCGATTCCGATCCGCACCAGCGCGGCTCGGTGGAATCGCTGACGGTCACCGCCGGCACGCTCGAGGTCGAGGTGGCGGGCACGACCCAGCGCGCTCGCGCCGGCGAGACCCTGCGCTACCGGTGCGACCGTCCGCACACCGTGCGCTGCATCGGATCGGAGCCGGCCAAGGCGATCATGGTGGTGATCATGAAGGCCGCCGTAATGGAGTGAGGGGCTCAGCGCCCCGAATTCACCCAGGCCACCATATCGGCGAGCACGCGGGCCAGCGCCGCGTCGAGGCCCACGGCGGCGGTCCCCGCATCGACCTTCGGCACCGGTACCCGTGCGGTGAAGATGCGGGCGGCCACGACCTTGCCGGTGCCTTCGGCGATGATCTTGGCGGAGATGTCGACCACCGCCTCGCCGGTGCCGGCCGCGATGTCGAAGGCGCGGATCTCGCTGATGAGCTGGAACTCGGAGACCACCTTGTCGCCGGGGCGGCTCACGGATTTCAGGCGACCCGAGTTTTCGAGGCTCTGGATCAGCCGCGTCTGGATCAAGCGCGGCAGGCGATCGGCCCATTGGCCACCGCCGAGGAAGGACAGTGCTCCGCCCGGCTCACGCACGATGATGCGGTCCGCCTCGAAGGGCTGGATGCCCACGGGCTCGGCCACGCTGAACGAGCGCGCGGAGGTGCCGACCCGGCCGTTGGGCGGCAGGGCGGCCAGATCGAAGGTCAGCGGCACCGCGCCGCCGCCGCAGCCGCCGAGGGTGGCCGCGAGGAGCATCGCGACGAGCGCGGGGGCCGTTCTGTAGTGAGACATACGCATTCCGGAAACCCGTCGCCGCGCCGACGCGCAGCGTGGCCGTAAACTACCGGCCCGGGCGATTGGTGCCGTGCGCCGCAGCACGCATGGCCCGGTGGACCACAGTTCAGCGCCCACCGTTGTATTCCGGCAACGACGGCTTGCCGCCGAAGATCACCTGGGAGGGGTCCCGCTCCAGGCTCTTGACCGTCCGGTTTAGGGTGTTGAGCGTGCGCTGCCCGTCCGTCGACAGGGCTTCGACCTCGCGGCGGCCGGTGCCGCTGAGGCGGTTGAAGCTGGTGGCGATGTTCGAGGTGCGCTTGTCGAGGTTTTCGCTGAGGGTCCGGAACGCCTTGCCGGCGTCGCGGACCGAGATCGCGGCCTCGCGCACCTCCGTGAAGGTGCTGGTGCCGGCCGAGCCCGAGGCCGAGCCGAGGAAGCCCTCGGCGCCCTTCAGCACGGAATCGACCCGGTCGGCCGAGGCGTTGAGCTTGGCGGCCAGCGCACGCGCGTCCTTGAGCGCCCCCTCGATGTCGGGACTCCCGGCCGCCAGCGCTCCGGAGAAGCGGTCGGCATTGTCGATGACGCGGTTGAGCTTCTGCCCGTCGATGGCCTTGACGAGGCCGCTCACCGCCGGGCCCGCCTCGGCGAGGGTCTTCGAGAACGACTCCACGTTGGCGAGCGTGCGCGTAATCGCCCCCTCGTTTCCGGCCACCACCTTGTCGAGCCGCTGAAGCACGTCGTCGGCCCGCTGGGCGATCTGCTTGGCGGCCGCCATCATGTCCTGGATATCGGAGGAATCCGCGAAGATCGTCGGCATCTGGTCGCCCGAGCCCGGGGGCAGGACGGGCGAGTCCGCGTTGCCGCCCGAGAGCGAGATCGTGGAGACGCCGGTCAGCATCGCCGAATCGAGGCGCGCGCGGGTGTCGGCGCGCAGGGGCGTGGTCCGCTCGACCTCGACCACGGCGACGACGCGGCGCGGGTCCTGCGGCAGCAGGCGCACGTCCATCACCTCGCCGACCTTGATACCGTTGAAGGCCACCGTCGATCCCTTGGCGAGGCCACCGACGCTGCCCGAGAACACGATGCGCACGGCCTGCCGGACCTGGCTGCGCGAGCCGCCCTGGAGCCAGAACACGAAGCCGAAGGCCGCCACAAGGACCGCAAGGGTAAAGGCGCCGATGAGGGCGTAGTTGGCACGAGTCTCCATGGGATCAGCGATACCTTGGCGGGATGGGGACCGCGCGGTGCGAGGCCGCACCCAGCGCGTCAGGCCTGTGCATGGCGGCCTCCCTGCGGGACGACCGCGCGGCCGCGCTTGCCGTGGAAGTAGGAGCGCAGCCAGGGATGGTCGCTCTCGAGCATCTCCGCGATGGTGCCCTGCGCGATGATCTGACCGTCGCCGAGCGCGGCGATGCGGTCGCAGGCGGTGTAGAGGCTGTCGAGGTCGTGGGTGACCATGAACACGGTCAGGCCCAGCGTTTGCTTGAGGGTCGCCACGAGGTCGTCGAATTCGCCGGCGCCGATCGGATCGAGACCGGAGGTCGGCTCGTCGAGGAACAGGATCTCGGGGTCGAGGGCCAGGGACCGGGCCAGCGCCGCGCGCTTGATCATGCCGCCGGAGAGCTCCGAGGGCAGCTTGTCGGCGGCATCCGGCTTCAAGCCGACCATCTCGATCTTCAGGCGCGCGAACTCGTCGAGCAGGCGCTCGGACAGGTTCAGGTGCTCGCGCATCGGCATCTGAATGTTCTGCTTGACGGTGAGCGCCGAGAACAACGCGCCCTGCTGGAACAGCACGCCCCAGCGCTGCTCGATCTGGCGGCGGCGCGCCACGGTGAGGCCATCCACGTCCTCGCCGAACACCTCGATGGTACCCGCGCGTTTGGGCACGAGCCCCAGGATGGTCCGTGTCAGCACCGACTTGCCCTGGCCGGACGGCCCGACGAAGCCCAGGATCTCGCCGCGCCGGATGTCGAGGTTGAGCCCCTTCATCACGATCTTCGAGCCGAACCCGACGACAAGGTCGCGCACGCGGATGATCGGCTCAGGCGCGCCCGCGCGTGCCGTCTCGCCATGGACAGGCGCTTGCTGCGCGGCATGAATTGGTATGGCGGACAGAGTTGTCATGGTTGTCGGAACGGGCGCCTCAGAAATCGATGGCGGCGAAGAAGACGGCGAACAATCCGTCCAGGACGATGACCATGAAGATTGACTTCACAACTGAGGCCGTGACGTGGCGCCCGAGCGACTCGGCCGAACCTTCCACCGCGAAACCCTCGATCGTCGCGATGATCCCGATGATCAGCGCCATGAAGGGCGCCTTGATCAGGCCGACGGCGACATGGTGGAGCGACACCGCCGCCTGGAGCCGGGCCAGGAAGGCGTCCACCGTCATGCCGCCGTAGAGGGAGGCCGTGAGGCCGCCGCCCGCGAGCGCCGCCAGGGAGGCCAGGAAGGTAAGGATCGGCAGGCCGATCACCAGGGCGAGGATGCGCGGCACGATCAGGATCTCGATCGGGTCGAGGCCCATGACGCGTAGGGCATCGACCTCCTCGCGCATGCGCATGGAGCCGATCTCGGCGGTGAAGGCCGAGCCGGAGCGGCCCGCCACCATGATCGACGTGAGGAGCACGCCGAGCTCGCGCAGGATGAGAAGGCCGATCAGGTTCACCACGAAGCTCTGGGCGCCGAAGCGCTGGAGCTGGAAGATGCCCTGCTGGGCGACGATGCCGCCGACGAGGAACGAGATCAGCACGATGATCGGCACGCCCCGGAAGGCGACCTGCTCGATCTGGTTGACCAGGGCGGTGCCCCGGAAGGTGCCGGGCCGGGCCGCGACCCGGATGCAGGCGGTGACGACCTCGCCGAAGAAGGCCAGGCCCGTGACGAGGTCGGATTTCGCGCCGACCACCCGCTTGCCCAGATCCTCCAGGAAACCGTAGAGGCGCCCGCGCGGCGCCGGCGCCGGCTCGGCCGCGCGCAGCTTCACCTCGCTGAGCAGGATACGGTGCTCGGGGGCGGCCCCCGCATAGGCGAGGCGCCCCCCGGCGGCCTCGATCTCGGCGCGGGTCCGCTCCAGCACCCAGGCGCCCAGGGTGTCGAGGCGGCTGACCTGGCTGAGGTCGACGAGGATCGGCGCGCCGGCGGCGCTGCCGGCAATGCGCGCGGCGGCGTCCTCCACGGCCGCGCCCTGGTCGGCGGTCCAACGCCCGGACAGCCCGACGCGCCCGCCCTCGAGGAGGGCGGCGTCGGCGGTGTCGGGGTGGGTCCTGGTCTCGGCTCTAGCCAAAGGGGCCGCGCTCCATATCCCCATCACGCATCACCGATCACGGTTACCGGAGGGTCAAGATCGATCGGGATGCTGCGGGTGCTGGCCCACAAACGTGGTGGTGTGAAGGCCGAAAGCGCGGGCGGCCCGCGCGGCGCGTGCCGCGAGGCACAGGCCGCACAGGGCGAGCGGCGCCATCAGCGCGAAGGCGAGGGGGCCGCCCCCGGCACTGTAGGCGGTGCCCGTGAGCAAGGTCGCGCTCGCCGAAGCCAGCGCGCCCGCCGAGCTCACGGTGCCCTGAGCCCGCCCGCGCGCACCCTCCGGCGCAAAGCGCGACACCGCCGCCATGGCGCCGAGCTGCGTCGCCCCGAAGGTCAGCCCGTGCAGCACCTGCAGGACGACGACCGGTCCGAGCCGGTCGCCGAAAAAGGCCATGCCGAGCGCCCGCACCAAGGCCGCCCCGCCCCCGAGGGCGAGCAGGGCGAAGGGGCCGCGCCAGCGCGCCGGCGCACGGCCGATCAGTGCGAACAGCACGATCTCCGAGGCGACGCCGATGGCCCAGAGCGTCCCGATCCACGCCGTCCCGATCCCGTGCGTTCTCCAGTGGATGCTGCCGAAGGCGTAGATCGCCGCGTGGCTCGACTGGATCAGCGCCGCCGCCCCGATGGAGAGCCAGAGCACGCCCGGCAGGCGCGGACGCCCGGCAGCCGGGTCGCGGGAGGGCGCCGCCGGTCCATCGACGCGGGCGACCAGCGCGACGGTGGCGGCGAGGAGCGCCAGACCGGTGAGGATGAGCGGCACCGCCAGCCGCTCGCCCATCGCGCTCAACACGGCCCCGCCCGCGAGGTTGGCGAGGAGGAAGCCGATGGAACCCGCCATCCGGATGCGGGCATAGTCGAGCCGGGCATTCCGGCGCACGGCGCCGAGCGTCATGTAGTCGATGCTCGGGACGAGGGGGGCGGCAGCCACCGCGTTGAGGGCGATGAGGAGCGCCAGCAGCGGCCAGCCTATCGCAGCGCCGGCCGGCATCAGCGCATAGGTCGCCGCCAGGACGAGGCTGCCGACGAGCAGAATGCGCTGCGCCGCAATGCCCCGGTCGATCAGCCCAACCAGCGGCGCCGTCGCCACGATCCGGATCGCAATGGGCAGCGCGACCAGCAGGCCGATCAGCGCGGCATCGAGCCCGAGCGCGTTCAGCCAGACCGGCATGAACGGCATCGCGATCCCGATCTCCACGAAGATGACGGCGTAGAGAACCGAGAGGCGAAAGGCTTTCGGCTCCGGATGCGGTGGAAGTGTATCGGACACGCGACCGGGCGATGATGAGGAGGCCTGTGAATCGATCGTCCCAGGCGATGGCAGCGTAAAGCCGGCGTTAAAGTGATGCTGTCAATCTCCGGTCGCTTGGAAACCAGCGATCGCTTGCCGGCCGCAGCCTCGCCAAGGACGTGTGCGTGATGTCGAGTTCCCAATCGCTGACGTCGATCGACGTGTCGGAATACGATCGCATCGAGGCCGCGATGAGCGAGAGCGAGCGGGGGCGCTGGTTCCTCGACGCGTATCTGCGCCGCAACCGCGCGCACGACACCGGCATCCTGCTCGATGCGATCGCACGGCTGGAGAAGGCCGTCACCGGCGAGCGGGAACAGGACCAGATCGGGCGGGTGCGCGGCGATCTGATGGACATGGCCCACGCCATCGCCCGGACGAAGGCGGAAATCGCCGCGATCAGCGCTCCGGATCACGACCAGAGCCGCCTCGGGGGCGCCTCCGCCGCCCTCGACGCCATCGTGCGCTCCACCGAGCGCGCCACCTCCGAGATCCTCAGCTCCGCCGAGCACGTGCAGGAGGCTGCCTGGATCCTGCGCGAATCCGGCTCGGACGCCGAGATCTGCGACGAACTCGACCGGCGCGCCACCAGCATCTACACCGCCTGCTCCTTCCAGGATCTGACGGCGCAGCGCACGGCGCGGATCATACACACCCTGCGCTACCTCGAGGAGCGCCTCGCCGCCATGATGGCGATCTGGGGCGATGCTCTGGAAACGGTCCCTCCCGCACCCGGCGAATCCCAGGGCGAGCCCCTGCCCACCGACCTCTGCCAGAGCGACGTGGACCGCTACATCGACGGGGAGGTGTCCTCGGGCGAGGCCGATACCCCCGTCGCGGTCTCGAAGCTGCCGGAGCACCTCTCCGTCGACGACGACATCGTGTTTCTCGAAGCCACGGACGCGGTCCCGCCGGTTGCATCCGCCGCAACGCCCCGAGTCGAGCCCGAGCCCGAGCCGGCCGACTTCACCGAGGCGGAGGCGCCGGCTGTGGAAGTCCCGGAAACGGACGCAGAGCCGCTCCACGATATCCTGACGGAACCGACAGGCGATGTCGTCGCGACGCCGACCGACGATCTCGCACGGGAAACAGTCGCCGCCCACGCCGAGACCGACGATCCCGAGTCCGGGTTTGATCCCGCCCCGTCCGCCGAAGCGCCGGTTCCGGCCCCTGCGGCGGAAGCGACCACCCACGAACCGGATGAGGATTCCGAGCCCGCCCCAATGGCGGACCCGGTCGCCCTCAAGATGGCCGCATCCGCCGCCCCGGCTCAGACCGACATCGCCAGCGCGTTCGCCGAGATCGACGCCCTTTCGGACGACGAGAAGCGCGCCCTGTTCTCCTGATCCCGCTCTCAGCGGCGCGGGGTCGCGCCGCTGCCGCAGCCCGAGCGCGCGGCCGGTGCGGCTGCTACAAGGCCGCCATGTCCGCTCGTGCGCCCCTCCATCTCCTGAAGCTCTGCGTCGGTCCGGCCAGCATCGGCGAGCTGGAGGAGCGCATCGCCCGCAATGCCGACGAGGCACGCCGCGCGGGCCGCGATCCCGCTCCCGTGCACACCACCCGCATGGTCCCGACGCGCGCCGGTGATATCGCCGGCCAGGGCTCGATCTACTGGGTGATCAAGGGCACGCTACTCTGCCGGCAATCCATCCGAACGATCACGCCCTTCACGGATGCGGACGGCATCGGCCGCTGCCGCCTGATCCTCGACCCCGTCGTCACAGCGGTCTCGCCACGCCCGTGCCGGCCCTTCCAGGGCTGGCGCTACCTGAAGGCGGACGACGCCCCGGCCGATCTTGACGCCCGCACCGCCGGGGGCCTCGCCGAGATGCCGGAATCCCTGCGCCGCGAGCTCGCCGGCCTCGGGCTCATCTAAGCGACCGAACACCGCCCATGAAAAACCCCGCCTCGGGGGGAGGCGGGGTTGCTTTCGTCGATGGTGCTCGGGTCGTACGGCGCGCGCCTTAAGCGCCGTCGAAGCGGCCGCTGGCATGGGCCAGCATCGTGTAGACCTTGCCCGTCTCGGAGGTGAGGTAGGCATCCGCCCGCGAGGAGTCGCGGTCGTTCTTCGAGACATCGCCGAGCAGGCGTTCGAACTCGCCGACGTAGCGGTCCACCGTGCGGCGGAAATCGGCGTCGGCAGCGTAGCGGCGACGGACCTCCTCGAAGGTCTGGCGACCCTGCGCGGTGTAGATCCGGCGATCGAAGAGGTTCGGCTCGCCCCGGCGATAGCGCGTCCACAGATCCACCGCCGTCTGGTGATCGATCATCTTGGCGATATCGCTGGAGATCGTCTCCAGGGCGGTACGGCCCCGCTCGGCCGCGTTCCGCTGCGCGTCGTCAGGGGCCTGGGCGGGCGCCCGATTGCTCGGCACGGCCTCCGGCTCGTCGTCGAGGGAGGCTCGGGTGAGCAGGTCCGAGAGCCAGCCGCGGTTGTCGCCGCCGCGCTGGTCGGCACGGGCGCCGTTGCCCGGACGCAGCACCTCGGCGTTGCGGGTGGCGGCGGGCGCCGAGACCACGTTGATCGACTGGCCCGGGCGGGCCGGCGATGCGGCGGGCTTCGCCTCGGTCGCGGGCTTGACCTCCGGGGCGGTCTTCGCCTGAGGCGCGGGCTTGGCCGCAGGGTTGACGACCGCGTTGGCCTTGACCGGGGCGGGCGCCGCCTTCGCGGGCTCGGGGCGCCGGGGCTCCGAGATCTGGGGTGCCACGGCGTCGACGGCTCGACCCGAGCGCTGGACCAGGGTCGAGAGCTCGCCCAGCGCCTTCAGCTGCTCGGAGACCACGCGGCGCATTTCGCCGGTGGCGTCCTGGGTCTCCCGGGGGATCTCCAACACGCCGCGCTGCAGATCGGCCCGGGTGGCGTCGAGTTCGCGCCGGATCTCGGCCGCCATCTCGCGCAGGGTCGAGACCGAGTCGCCGAAGCGGCCCGAGGCGGATTCGAGAACCGCCGACATCTGCTGCGACGCGGCCTCGATCGCGGCCCGCACCGCCTCGGCGGTCCGGGTACTCTCGCTGTCGGCCCCGGCGCGCAGACCTTCGAAGGCCTGGGCGACGCTGGCGCCGGCACCGGCGGCGGTCTCCGACAGGGTGGTTCCGAGGGCACGGGCCCGCTCCTCGGCCGCCCGCAGTGTCTCGGCGATCGTCGCGTCGAAGCGGGCGGTCTGTGCCTCCAGGGTGCCGGAACGCTCCTCGATGCGCGACAGCACGTCGGCGATGGCGGCCTCACGGGTCGCCAGGCGCTCGGACAGGCGTCCCTCGGCGCCCTCGAGCTGGCTGGCCGCGCCCTCGAGCTGGCCGGCGGCCTGCGTGAGGGTGCCGGCATGGCTGCGGCCGAGTTCGCCCAGGGTACGGCCGCGCTCGTCCAGGGAGGCCGCGAGGTCGGCGGCATCCCGCAGGGCGCCCTCGGCCACGCCCTTCAGAAGGTCGACCTGCTCGGCGACCCCGGCGCTGGCCCGCGCCGTCTCGCTGGTGACGGCCGAGAGCGCGTCGCGGATTTCGGCGATCCGCCCGGACAGGCCCGCCTCGATGCGGCCGAGATTTTCACCCGTCCCCGAGAGCAGGCTGCGCAGGGCGTCGTTGGCGCCGTCCATGCGCTCCACGACCGAGACGAGCTCACGGCTCATCTGCTCGTTGGCGTTGGAGAGCGAGGCGATGGCGCGGGACGCGCCGCCGTCGATGACGGAGAGCAGCGCTTCCGCCGAGGCGCGGGACTGGGCCGCAAGGGCCTCGGTCCGCGCCTGGATCGCCTCGACCAGGGGTGCTCCGCTCTCGCGCAGGGCCTGCTCTATGGCGTCGCCACGCAGGGCCAGGGCCTCGACGAGCTGCGCCGCCGGTCCCTCCACGATCGCCCGCAGGCGCTCGGACTGGTCGGTCAGCGCGGTCACCACGGCGTCGCCGCGCCCGTCCAGGGTCTCCACGAGGGTGCCACCGCGCTCCTCGATGGCGCGGGTGATCGTCTCCGCGCTCTCCGCGAGGCGGCGGGCGAGGGACTGACCGCGCGCCTCGACGAGGCTGGCCAGCGCCGTCGAGCGACGATCGAAGGCTTCGGTCATCGCGCCGTTGCGACTGTCGATGAGCGCGGCCACGGCCTCGTTGCGCTGGTCGAGGGCGGCGGCGAGGGCCTGGGCATGGGCCTCGGCCAGGGCCGCGTGGCGGCCGACACGCTCATCGAAGGCCGACAGCATCGTGGCGGTGCGCTCGTCGACCAGGGCCGCATAGGCGTCCTGACGGTCATCGAAGGCCGTGGCGAGGGCATCGCCGCGCGAGGCCACGAGGGTGGCGAACACCTTCATGCGGTTGTCTATGCGGCTGGTGAATGCCGCCGCGCGGCCGTCCACGGCTTCCGCGAGGGCGGTTCCCTGCGTGTCGATCGTGCGGGCGAAGGCCGAGGCCCGCGCCTCGACGAGGCTGTCGAGGGCTGCCAGGCGCTGGTCGAAGACCGTCGCCAGGTCCTGAGTGCGGGCCTCGACATGCTCCGTGAGCGTGCCGGTGCGGCCCTCCACGAGGCGCTCGAGGTTGCCGAGGCGCTCGTCGAAGAAGCCCGTCAGGGCCGCGACCTGCGTCTCGGTCTGGGCCGCCAGCGCACCGGACCGGTGGTCGACGGCATCGTCGAGGGCGCGCAGGCGCTCGTCGAAGGTCGTCACGAGGGACTGGGTCCGCTCGGCGACGCGGTCGGCGAGGCTGCCGGCGCGGCCGTCCACCAGGGCTTCGAGGGCGGAAAGCCGCTCGTCGAAGATCCCCACCAGGGCACGGGTGCGGGCTTCGGTCTGCTCGGCCATGTGGTCCGCGCGTCCGTCGATGGCCGCGTCCAGTCCCTGGATGCGGGCGTCGAAGACCGAGACGAGGTTGCGGGTCCGTTCGGCGACGCCGTCCGCCAGGGTGCCGACCCGGCCGTCCACGAGGGCTTCGAGGGCGGCGAGGCGCTCGTCGAAGATCGCCGCCAAGGCGCGGGTGCGCGCCTCGGTCTCGGCGGCGAGGTTGCCCGCGCGGTCGTCGAGGAAGCCGTCGAGGCCGCGCAAGCGATCTTCGAACAGCGAGACCATGGCGCGCGAGGCCGTCTCGGCCTGGCTGTGCAGCGCACCCGCGCGCTCGTCGACCACGCGGTCGAGGGCGCCGACCCGGGTGTCGATGAGTGAGACCAGGGCCTGGGCCCGGGCATCGACCTCGTCCGAGAGAGTGCCGGTGCGGTGATCGACGAGCTGGTCGAGGGCGCCGAGGCGCTCGTCGAACAGCGCGACGAGGCGCTGCGTCCGGGCATCGACCCGGTCGGTCAGGGCGTCGGCACGGCTATCGATCAGGCCATCGAGGGCCGACAGGATCTCGTCGAACAGGGCGCGCAGGCCTTGGGACCGCGCTTCCAGGGTCTGGCCGAGCTGTGCGCCACGGCCGTCGACGATCTCGTCGAGGGCGCCGATGCGCTGATCGAACAGGACGCCAAGGGCTTCGGTGCGGCTGTCGAGGGCGTCGGTCAGCTGGGCGCCACGGCCGTCCACGAGTTGACCGAGGACACCGATGCGGTGATCGAACAGGCGTGCCAGGGCCCGGGTGCGGGCATCCACCGCCTCGGCCATCTCGCCGCTGCGACGCTCCACGATCTCGTCGAGCGCTCCGACGCGCTGGTCGAAAGTCTCGGCGAGGCGCCGGGCCTGATGGTCCACGGTCTCGGCCAGGCGCTCGCCGCGCCGGTCCACCAGCTCGTCGAGGATGCCGACGCGCTGGTCGAAGGTGTTGGTCAGGGCGCGGGTACGGTCCTCCACGGTCTCGACGAGGCGGGCGCCGCGCTGGTCCACGATTTCGCCGAGGGCGTTCAGGCGCTCGTCGAGGGTTTCGGTCAGCGCGCGGGTGCGCGCCTCCATCGCGTCGGACAGGCCGCTGCCGCGCCGCTCGACGACCTCGTCGAGATGGTCGATGCGCTCGTCGAAGAGGCTTGCCAGGGCCCGCGTGCGGGCCTCCACCGCCTCCGTGGCGCTGCCGAGGCTCGCCGCGATGGTGTCGACCAGGGCGCGTCCGCGCTGGTCGAGGGTCTCGTGCAGGGGTGCGATCCGGTCCTTGAGGTCGGCGCTGACGACGCCCGCATGGGTGTCGAGCAGGGCGCGGATCTCGCCCGTGCGGTCGTCGAGGAGCTGGTGGACGGTGCGCACGCCCTCGTCGAGAAGGGAGCTGATATCCGCTGTGCGGCGGTCGAGGGTGTTGCCGAGGCGGCCCTCGCCCTCGCCGAGCTGGCGGTCGGCTTCCGTGACCATCTCGCGCAGGCGGCCGAGGATGGATTCGCCGCGCTGTTCCAGCACTTTGCCGAGCGAGCTGCTGCCGAGGTCGAACAGGCGGGCGAGCTCGGTGATGCGGCCCCCGAGGGCGCCGAACACGGCCCGGCCCTTCTCGTCGAGCTCGTGGCCCATGGCCGCCGTGCGCTCGTCGATGAGGCGCACGAGTTCGTCGGCGCGGGCCGCGAAGGCCTCGCGGATCGCGCGCGCCTGGCCGTCCAGGGCCTCGTTCGCGCCGCCGGTCCGGTCCACGATCATGTCCACGAGTTCGCGGGTGCGGTTGGCGAGATCCTCGTCCACCGCGCGGGTGCGGCTCTCGATGAGGCGGATCGCCTCGAAGGCCTGGGAGCCGAAGGATTCCTCGATGAGGCGGCTGCGCTCCTCCAGTGCGGTCCCGATCGCCTCCAGGCGGCCGAGAACGCCCGCATCGAAGCGCCCGGCTCCCTCGTCGAGGCGGCGGGCGAGCTCCAGGGTCTGTTCGTCGAGGCGGCGGCCGATCTCGGCGGTGCGCTCGCCGAGGGTGTCGCCGAGGCTGGCGCTGCGCGCCGCGATATCGAGCGCCATGGTGTCGGCGCGGGCGTCGAGGGTCTGTACGAGGTCGCGGCCGCTCTCGACCATGACGCGTCCCATCTCGGCGGTACGCACGATCAGGGCTTCGTTGAGGGCGGTGGCGCGGCTGCCGAGGTGGCCGTCGATCTGGGCCACGAGGTTGGCGAAGGTCTCGCCGATCTCGGCCGAGCGCCGCACGGAGCGCTCCTCGAGGGCGCCGAGCTGGCTCTCCACCATGGCGCTGGCCTCGCGGGTCCGCTCTGCGAGGGTCTCGGCGACCGCCTTGCCCTGCACCGTGATGACCCGGTCCATCTCCTCAAGGCGGCCCGAGACCGAATCCGTGAGGGCGGCAGTGTCGCGCGCGATCCGGTCGGCCAGGATGTCGCCGCGCGCGAGGGTGTCCTGCAGGGCCGAGAGGCGGTCGTTCAACACTCGGTCGAGGGCCTGGGTCCGGCTGTCGGTGGTGTCGGCGAAGGTCGCGCCGGTGCGGTTGAGGTGGTCGTTGACCCGTGCGCCCTGCGCGGTCACCGCGAGGACGATATCGCGGCCGGTGCTGGCCAGCAGGGTCTGGGCCTCGTTCGCCTGGGCGGCGATGAGGTCGCCGAGGGTGCGGCCATGGTCGCCGAAGGTGGTCTCGACGTCGCGGATGCGAGCGGTGAGATCGCCGCCGAGGCCGTCCGCCGCGCGGGTGATGGTGCCGGCGGCCTCGTCGGCCCGGCGGGACAGTTCCGCGTTGACCGCGTCGAGGGTCCGGCGGAGGGCCTCGATGGAGGCTTCCGCGCGGGCGCCGACGCTCTCGCCGACGCCGTCGGAGGCCTGGCGCAGGAGTTCGGCGGCCTCGGCCGTGCGGGCGGCGAGGTCCGAAGCGGTCGCCGCGAGCCGGCGCTCGAAGATCTGCACGGCCTCGACGGTGCGGGCCTCGAGCTCGCCGGTGGCGCTGGCAGAGGCCCGGCGCAGGGATTGCGCCGCCTCGGTGGTGCTGGCGCCCAGCACCACGGTGGTCTCCTCGGCGCTGCGACGGAAGGTGTCGGCCGCCTCGGCGGTCCGGCCGGCGATGGCCGCGCTCAAGGCGGCGGCGGCGGCGCTCAGGGCCTCGACGGCGTCGATGGCCCGGGTCTCGAAGCCGCGTCCCAGCGCCGCCAAGGCACCGTCGACGGTCTCGCTCGCCTCGCGGGTGCGCAGGGCAACGAGGTCGCCGATCCGGGTTCCGGTAGCGTCGAGGCTGCTCTCGAGGCCGGTGCCCTGCACCGCGATGGTGTCGTGGAGGCGCGTCGCGACCGACTCGATGCGCGCCGCCAGGGCGCCGCCCTGCGTGTCGAGGTCCGTGGTGATCCGGCTCATGGACCCGATCAGGTCGTCGCGCACGGCGACGGCCCGGCCGCCGAAGCTCTCGACCACGGCTCCGACCGCGAGGGCGAGGGCGGCCTGGGCCTCACGGCCACTGGCGCCGATATGCTCGGTGACGGTGCCGCCTTGGATCGTGATGGTCTCGCGCAGGCGGTTGGCCACGAGGTCGATGCGGTCGGCCAGCGCGCCGCCGCTCTGGTCGAGGCGCAGGGCGACGTCTTCCACGGAGCCCACGAGGGCGTCGCGCAGCGCCTCGGTGCGGGCGCCGAAAGTCTCCACGATGGTGCCGGCGGCCCGTTCCAGGCCAGCCTCGGTCTCGCGACCGTGGATCTCAAGACGGTCGGAGACCTCCGCGCCGCGCACCGCGATGGTGTCGTGCAGGCGCGCCGCCACACTCTCGATGCGCTCGGCCAGGGCGCCGCCGCGGGCGTCGATGCCGGTGGCGATGCCCTCGACGGAGCGGACGAGTTCCTCCCGGACGTCGTCGGCCTGGGCGCTGAAGTTCGCGATGACGCCGCTGGCGGCCAGCGCGAGGCCCGCCTGGGCTTCGCGGCCCCGGGTCTCGATGAGGTCGGACACGCCGGTGCCGGCGGTCTCGAGTTCGCTGCGGAGCGCCTCACCGCGCACAGCGATGTCGCGGGTCAGCGCGGCGCCCGTCTCGGCGAAGTGCAGGCGCAGGGCGTCGCCCGTCTCGGCGAAGCGCGCGGTGATCTCGCCACCGGTGGAGGCGAATTGCTGGGTCAGTTCCGAACCGCGGGAGAGGAACGCGGTCTCCAGGCTGCGCGCGGAATCCTCGAAGGTCTGGCGCACGTCGCCGCCCTGGCGGTTGAGGGCCTCGATGACCTCTGCCCCGGTCTGCGCCAGGGTGCGGGCGACCTGCCCGGCATTCTCCGCCAGGGTGCTGGTGAGGATGCCGCCGGTGCGCTCGAAGGCGCGGGTGACTTCGCCGGCGCGGGTCTCCAGGGACTGGGTGAGGGCGGTGCCGACGTCGGCGAGGCTGTCGCGGACGCCGTCGCTGGTGGAGGCGAGGCGCTGGACGAGATCGTCGCCCCGGCCCGAGACCAGTTCGACCACCCGGTCGCCGGCCTCGCCGAGGGCGGCCGTGATGGCGTCGCCGCGTGTGCCCAACGCCGAGGTGATGGCCTCGCCGCGTGCGTCGAGCGCGCCGGTGACCCGGTCACCCGCGCCGTTGACCGCCGAGACGATGCGCTCGGCCGCGCCGTCGAGTTCCGCCGTCAGGCTCTGATGCGTGCCCGCGATGGCGCCCCGCACCCGCTCGGCATTGGCGACGATGGATTCGCGCTGCGCGACGAGTTCGTCGACGAGGGAGCGGATGCGGATCTCGTTGTCGGAATAGGCTCGCTCCAGGGTGGCGATCTCGCCGCGCACCAGGGTCTCCAGTTCGCCGGCCCGGGCCAGCGCCCGCTCGACGCCGTCGCCGACGGCGGCGACTTCGCGGCGCACCGTCTGCGACATGGTCAGCACGGCATCGGTCGAGAAGTTCTCGGGCTCCGCCAGGCGGATGGCGACCTCGCCGACGGCGCGGGCGACCATGCGCATCTCCTGGGCACGCACGGCGAGCATCGCCATGATGGCGAAGAGGACGACGGGGCCGACCAGCGTGGTCGCCGCGACGGCGCCCTGGATCGCCGTGAGCCCTTGAAAGAATCCCCGCAGGTCTCCCCCGGACTGGCTCCAGGCCAGGGCGAGGAGCCCGGCAATCCACAGCGCGCCGGCGGCGGCGGCGATGAGGTAGGGCGCGCGCGTGGGGCGGACGCGCAGCGTCTGCTGCAGGATGCCGATGTTCTGACGGTCGTCGTTGGCGACCATCGAGCGGTCGGGCGGGAGAAGGCCGCCCTCGCGGCGGGGGCGGGTGCGGTCCGGCGGCGGCAGGTCCGAAGCGAGGGGCTGGTCGAGATCGAGGCGGGGCGGGGCGAGGCGGCCGCTCGGGTCGTGCAGGGGGTCGGCGTCCGCGACATCCGGCAGGCGCGGCTCGACGCGGGACGCGTCCGGTCCGGGCGCGAACGCGTCGAGGTTGAGAGCCTGCTCGATCGCCGACAGAGCCGCCTCGGCCGGATCCTTGAGCTTCTTTTCGGTGGCCATTCAACGCCTCGTCACGCGTATCCCGATCGCCGGCCGCGCCCGGCGATCAAGGTTACTTTTACCAATTAACCAGGTAACTTTAGACATCGGCACGGAGCCCGGATACCCGAGCCTGCCGCTGCGCCCAAAAAACCTTAACGGAATGGTTACCAAGCCGAGGGCTCGAACCGCACCGTCCTCTTTCTGCATGATGCCTCAACGCTTAAGCGGAAGCGAATGAGGCGGCGCCTCCGCTGTGGATAGACGGGACGGGCACCGCGAAGGGGGAGACGGTCTTGCAGGACAGACAGGGGCCGGACGCGCCCAGTGGGGAAGCCGCGCTCCTCGACCGCGCGCACCTCGATCGTCAGACCTTCGGCGACGCCGAGCTCGCCCGCGAGCTGCTCGACCTCTTCGCGGGGCAGTGCCGCACTCTCCTACCCGGCATCCTGGCGCGCGACCGTCCCGCCTCCGAACGCGCCGATCTCGCCCATACCCTGAAGGGCTCCGCGCTGGGCGTGGGGGCCGACAGGGTCGCCAGCATCGCGGCCGACATCGAGGATGCGCTGCGCGATGGAGCCGAGGCGGGCGCGGAGGAGGCCCTGGCCGACGCCGTGACCGATACCCTCGCGGTGCTGGCCGTGCCGGCCTGATGTTTTGCCGGAAACGCCCGCCGGACCGGGGCCCTCGTGGCCGGACGCGCAATCGGTTCGGCGTCTCGTGAGGCCCCCGGAGCCGGGGGCCGGACGTCGCGTCGCGGCTGGATGATGGAACGGCGCCGCCGCTCCGGCGTAAGGCCATGAATCGTCACCCGGTCGGCAAGCGCGCTTGCAATCGCAGGCCTGCCCCTTCAAGGCAGTCTCGCGCCGCACAACCGGCCATCTACGCGTTGTCCGAGCCCGGAGCCCACGATGCCCAAGATCACCTACGTCGACCATACCGGAACGGCCAGGACCGTGGAGGGCGACGTGGGATCAACCGTGATGGAAGCGGCGATCCGCAACAACGTCCCGGGCATCGATGCCGAGTGCGGAGGCGCCTGCGCCTGCGCGACCTGTCACGTCTACGTGGATGGCGAATGGGCCGCGATCGTCGGACCCGCCGAGGACATGGAGCAGGACATGCTCGACTTCGCCTCAGACGTGAAGCCGACCTCGCGCCTGTGCTGCCAGATCCGCATCACCCCGGAACTGGACGGTCTCAGCGTCACGACCCCAGCCCGGCAGGGCTGAGCGGGCGCAGGCCGAGGCTTTCGCCGAAGCGGAGCAGGTATCCGTCCGGATCCTGCACGAGGAACTGCCGGTACCCGACCTCCGCCTCACCGGCACGGTACCACGCCTCGTGCAAGGGCCGGAACAGCGGCCATTCTAGCGCAATGAGCCGCGACAGGATCGGCGCTGTCGAGCGCACCGCGATCTGGAAATTGATCCCACGTCCGAACGGCGGCGTCAGGGGGGCTGTGATCCAGTTCCCATTGATCGCGTTCAGCATCACCTGCGCGCCCTCGCATTCGAGATAGGCGAAGCCGTTCTCGGGTCGCTCGTAGGCGCGTGTGAAGCCGAGCCCGTCACACCAGAAGGCGAGGCTGCGAGCGAGATCGCGCACATCGAGTTCGGGAACGAGGGGGGCAAACCCGCCCTGCGGCAATCGATCCGGCATGAAGGCTTCGTGTCCGCTGTCACTCGGGTCGCACCTCGACGGGCAATGGTCCGCATAGTCCCGTTCAGCGGACGAGGCTCCGCATGGCCCCGTCGATGCCCTCGAGGTTGAGCGGAAACATCCGGTCGCCCATGAGGCGGCGGACCATGGCGATCGACTGGGTGTAGGGCCAGTGCTCCGGCGGGATCGGGTTCAGCCAGACCGCCTTCGGGAACCGCTCGAGGATGCGGTTCAACCAGACCTCGCCCGGTTCCTCGTTCCAGTGCTCCACCGAGCCGCCCGCCATGGCGATCTCGTAGGGGCTCATGGAGGCGTCTCCGACGAACACCACGCGGTAATCCGGCGGGTAGGTGCGCAGCAAGTCGAGGAGCGGCAGGGTCTCGTCGTGCCGGCGCTCGTTCTCCCGCCAGACCCGCTCGTAGGGGCAGTTGTGGAAGTAGAAGTGCTCGAAGTGTTTGAACTCCGAGCGGGCGGCCGAGAACAGCTCCTCGGCGAGAGCCACGTGCCAATCCATCGAACCGCCGACATCGAGGAACAACAGCACCTTCACGGCGTTGCGCCGCTCAGGCCGGAGTTTCACGTCGAGGTAGCCCTTGGCCGCCGTCTCGCGGATCGTGCCGTCGAGATCGAGTTCGTCGGCGGCACCCGTGCGGGCGAAGCGGCGCAGGCGGCGCAGCGCCACCCGCATGTTGCGGGTGCCGAGCTCGACGGTGTCGTCGAGATCCTTGAACTCACGCTTGTCCCAAACCTTCACCGCGCGGAAGTTCCGGTTGCCGTCCTGACCGATCCGGACGCCCTCCGGGTTGTACCCGTAGGCGCCGAACGGCGAGGTTCCGCCGGTGCCGATCCACTTGCTGCCGCCCTGGTGGCGCTCCTGCTGCTCGGCGAGGCGCTGCTTCAGGGTCTCGAACAGCTTGTCCCAGCCGAGCGCCTGCAACTCCGCCTTCTCGGCATCGGTGAGGTACTTCTCGGCGAGCTTGCGCAGCCATTCCTCGGGGATCGCGGCCGGCGCCATCGCCTCGCCCAAGGACTCGATGCCCTTGAAGACGGTGCCGAAGACCCGGTCGAACCGGTCGAGGTTGCGCTCGTCCTTCACCAGGGCGGTGCGGGCGAGGAGGTAGAAGTCCTCGACGCGCTTCTCGGCGAGATCTCGGTCGAGGGCGCCGAGAAGCGTCAGGAATTCCCGCAGGGTGACGGGGACCTTGGCCTCGCGCAGGGCGGTGAAGAACTGGAGCAGCATGGGGCGACAACGCGGGAAGCCGCTGGCCGGGTCAAGCCCGCGGCCACGCCGCCCCCGGCATAGGCCTCGGCCCACTCACATACGTTAAACTGGGCATAACCCGGGAATCCTGTTGATATCCCCTTGCCCGTGACATTCCCGGCAGCGGGACTTGTCATCGGAATCGAACATTGTCCTCGCACAGTCGCGTGCAGGTCAGGACAAAATGTCAGGGCGCATGGTCTTCGAGTAGAGTTGGGAGTGAGCGTCATGGCGCCCGTGCTGCGCTCGCTGAGCGACTTCAAGCGGTTCCTGTCCGAGCCGGGCGCAACGATTCAGGTGGTGCGCAACACCTTCATCGACCGCCAGCCTGCCTCCTTTGCGGAGGCCTACCGCGCCAAGGGCATGTACGAGCCCCGGACGATCCGTGCCGTGTCGAAGAAAGCCGCCATCTTCGCGATCCAGGGGCATCCGACCACGGTCTGGCTCTACTGGGACAAGGGCACGCGCAAGTGGCGCTTCCAGGACGACACCGTGGCGATCCCCCTCGATACCGGCCTCGGCCCGCCGGATGAGATCGTCTACCGGTGCAGCTACGCGCCGGGGACGGACCCGGCGCTCCAACCGCCGGCCCGACGCGCCCGGCCCCGCGCGGCCAAGCCTCCCGAAGCGATCCGGCCGCACCCGAAGGCCCCGCCCCCCAAGCCTGCGGGCGGGCCCAAGGCGTCCGTGCCCGGCGCGGTTCCGAAACCCGTCATGCCCGCGCGGGGACAGGGACGCCTGCTCTGACCCGCCGACCTGGGAGCCGGTACTTCCGCCCGCTCAGGCGCTCTTGATCGCCGGCTTGGCATCGTCCTTGGGGGCAGCCTCGCGCCCTTCCGTGGCCTTGGCCTCCGTCCCCTTGCCCACCGTGCGGCGGGCCCGGAAGGCGGGGCGGACCTCGGTCTCCTTTCGGCGCAGCATCGCCCGGTACTCGTCGCGGCGCTCGTGGATCGACGCGATCACGAGACCCATCGGAACGCCGACATCCACGAGCACGGCCTCCGAGAGCTGGAGCGACGCCTCGATGGTTTCCGGCACGGCGTCGTCGACGCCCATCTCGTAGAGCGCCGAGGCGTGCCGGGCATCGCGGGCGCGGGCCACGATGGTGATGTCGCGCCGCTCGGCCCGCGCCGCCTCCACCACCGCCTCGACGGCGCGGGGCGTGTCGAGGGTCACCACGAGGGCGCGCGCATTGGCGATGTCGCAGCGCCGCAGGAGTTCGGGATTGGCGGAATCCCCGAAATAGACCGGATTGCCGAGGCGCCGATGCTCGGAGACGCGGGCCGCGTCGGCATCAAGGGCGAGGTAGGGGATCTTGTGGCGCGCCAGCATCTCGCCCACGAGCCGTCCGACCCGGCCGTAGCCCGCGATGATGACGCGGTTCTGCTGCCGGTCGGGGATCGGCTCGGCCCGGGCGCGTCCGAGCTGCTTCGCGGACAGGCGCCGGCCTAGCCGCCGGGCGAGCACCGCGAGGGCGGGAATCGCGATCATCGTCACCGTAGTCACGATGAGGGCGGCCTGGCCCACCTCTTCCGGCACGAGCCCGCCCGCCAGCGCCCCGCCGATGAGCACGAAGGCGAACTCGCCGCCAGGACCCAGCAACAGGGCCGCCTCGACCGCCACCGCCTTCGAGAGCCGCATGACGCGCGCGGCGACGACGATCACCGCGCCCTTGATGAGCATGAGAGCGAGGGCGAGCCCGAGTACGGCCCCAGGGGCCGACATCAGGTGCGCCGGATCGAGGTTCATGCCGACCGAGACGAAGAACACCCCGAGCAGCAGGCCCTTGAACGGGTCGATCGTCGCCTCGATCGCGCGGCGATACTCGGTCTCGGCGAGCAGAAGCCCGGCGACGAATGCGCCGAGGGTCATCGAGAGCCCGGCGGCGGCGGCCGTGACCGAGGTGCCGATGATGACGAGGAGGCAGGCCGCCATGAAGAGCTCGGGCGAGCGCGTGCGGGCGACGAGCTGGAACAGCGGCCTCAGGGCGAGGCGGCCCACCACCACGATGACGACGACGGCCACCACCGCCTGGCCCAGAGCGAGCGCGAGGGCGGCGCCCATGTTGCCGCCGTCGTTGCGCCCCAGCACCGCGATGGCGAAGAGCACGGGCGCCACCGCGAGGTCCTGGAACAGCAGGACCGCGAAGCTGGCGCGGCCGGCCGGCGTGTTCAGCCGCTTCTGGTCGGCCAGCACCGGCAGCACGATGGCGGTGGAGGACAGCGCGAGGCCGAGGCCGACGATGATGGCAGCGGCCATCGGCACCGAGAGGGCCATCAGGATGCCGCCGATGATCGCCGACGAGGCCAGCACCTGGATCGAGCCGAGGCCGAAGACGAGGCGGCGCAAGGTTCGCAGGCGCTCCCAGGACAGCTCGACCCCGATCATGAACATGAGGAAGATCACGCCGAACTCGGCCAGATGCGCGATCTCGGCCCGGTTCGCGATCGTGAAGGTGGAAACCCAGTGATGCGTCTCGGCGAAGCGGCCGAGTCCGAATGGCCCCAGCAGAGCGCCCGCGCCGATGAAGCCAAGCACCGGCGAGATGCGCAGGCGATGGAACAGGGGCACCACCACGCCAGCGGTGACCAGGAACAGGATCGCTTCCTTGTAGGAGCCGGCGTGAAGGTCGTTCATCGGTGCGCGAGGTCTCCTGGATCGGGATCGCGCGGGCCTGCCGCGGCGCGTTCCTCGTCCGGACCATGGGCGCGGGCGGCGCCCCGGCGCAACCACGCAGACACATCGGACGGGGAAAATCGCCGGCTGCGACCTTTGGGTGGGGACGCCGTACTGGTCAGCACGCCCGATGCGGCGCAAAAACGGCACAATACGCGCATAAGCGACCTCTTAACGGACGGTTAAGCGCGCTTCGTCGCGTATCGAGACACGAGTGCCCCATGCCCAAGACGCCCCCCAACCGGGACGTGCAGCGAGAAGCCCGCGAATGGCGCCGGGAATCCGACCGCTGGACCCATGAACGTCACGTCGAGAAGGGCTACCGCATCAAGTGGGGCTACGTGGGCATCGCCTACCTGGTCGAGTTCATGGTCATCGGCGCCTCGCTCTGGGGCGCCTGGCTGTTCGCCGGGGTCTACAGCGACGGCGATTCCAAGGCCTTCTACTTCATGCTGCTCGCGCCGCTGGTCTACGCGGCGGTGGAGCTGTGCCGCGTGCCGCTCGGCATCCTGGCCCGGACGCAGCGGTCCTACTTCATCCGCATGCTGGCGATCGTCGGCATCGTGTTCGCGGCCGGCGTCACCACGAAGTCCGTCTCGCAGCTCGGCGAGATGATGTTCCATCCCCGTCTGATGGATGCCGCCAAGGCCAAGACCGCCCTGAAGGACGCGCAGGCCGACCGCGCCACCATCGACAACCGCGTCGCCGCCGCCGACGCCCGGGTCGCCCAGTACACGACCGAACTCGACCAGATCGAGAAGCGCGCGGCCGAAAACGCGAGCCAGCTCGCCGGCCTGCCGCCGCAGCGCTGCGAGCGCGTCTATGGCACCAACAGCCGGGGCCAGCGCTACTCCAACATGAAGTGCGTGACCGACCCGCGGACCGCGACGCTGAACGCCAGCGTCGCCAAGGCGGGGACGGACCGGGGCGCCGTGACGAAGCTCCTGGAGGAGGCCCGCAAGGCGCGCGGCGAACTCGACCGGGGGGCCGCCGAGCGCAAGGTCGCGGACGCCGAGCAGACCTATCGCAATTCGGTCAACCGCTCGCAGCTGCACTCCTTCACCGCCATGGTCTACGGCGTCGACCCGATCGACGTGAACGAGGCCCAGGTCCACGCATTCCTGCGCATCTTCGTGTTCGTGCCGGCCCTCTGTGCCGCCTTCGCCTCGACGATCCTCGCCCTCTGTGCCGTCTCGGTGCGCAAGACCTTCATGGACGAGGACGACCTCGGCGCCACCGTCGACCTCGCCGCCACGCCCTACATGCTGGATTCGATCACTGGCGCCCTGCGCCAGGAGATGGCCCTCAATCAGGTCCGGCCCGCGCCGGATGATGCGGCGCCGATCCCGACCCCGGCGACTAGTCCGGCACAGGCTCCGGTAGTGGCGCCCGCGCCCGCCCAGGCGCCGAGCGGCGCGGTCATCCCGATCGGCCGTCCTCCGGCCCAGACCGCCAGCGCCGGAGGCGGCGCATGAGCATCCACGCGCCGGGTACGCCCGAGAACGTCGTTCTCGCGCAGAACGTCAACGGGCGCCTGCGGGCGGAGGCGCGCATCGTTTCCGCGCGGGCCTTCCTGTTCCGCGCCCTCGGAGCGGGCGCCTTCACGCTCCTTGCCGGGATCGGCATCGGGGCCGCCTCCTACGGCTACGCCTACATGAACCAGTTCGACTCGGCGGCCGAGAAGATCGCCGCCGCCATGCAGCGCGCGCTCGCCGACGTCACCCTGAAGACCAAGGGCGAGGTCACCCTCACGGACAACGTGCTCAAGCTGGAGGGCACGGTGCCGAAGGCCGCCTCCGCGCCGACCCCGACCAAGGCGCAACTCGGCAACGATGCCGCGCCGGCCTCGAAGGCCCCGGTGAACACCACCTTTACGGTGTTCAAGCAGGTGCCCTACATGGACGGCCAGATCGTCACCGGCTGGAACTTCCGGGCGAACGAGGAGCAGCCCTTCCAGCAATATTGCTACTTCTCCCGGCGCCAGAACGAACAAAAGGGACAGGTCGAGATCAAGATCGACCTCGCGATGGACGGCAAGACGCTGCCCCAGCCGCAGAAATCGGACGTGAATCTCGGAATCCTCGCCTCGAACTGCGTCTGGCACGACGGGAAGACTCTGTAACGCTGAGCCTTAGGAACCGATGACGAAGTCGATCTCGTCATCGCCGCCGAGGTGGGACGATCGCCCGAACCCGATTTTTCCCGCGGCATGAAGCACCAACGCCTCGCGGCAGATCGAAAACTCCTGAGCACCGACCGGATGGACGAACGTGCCGTTGGTGCTGTGATCGATCAGCACCCACCGATCCCGTTGCCGTTCGATCGTGGCGTGGTGCCGGGAGGCACGGGCCTGGGTGACGATGACGTCGTTGCCCTCCGCCCGACCGATCGAGATCGGTGCGCTGTCCTGCGCGAAGGTCCAACGCCGGTCGCCGCTGGTGAGGCGCAGCGTGGCCAGCGCGGTCGGGCTCGCGCGGGGAGCGAGAGGGATCGACGGCATCACGGTATGCTCGGACGAGAACTGCCACAGCACCTCGGCAACCGCGACGTCCTCTCCGAGGCCCCTCGCATAGGCTGCCGCCAGCAGACGGGCGGTCATCCGGTAGGGAAGCGGCAGCCCCTCGACCGTGGCGGCTGTCGTCATGATCTGCCCGGCCTTGGCGATAGAGGCCATGCGGGCGGCGACATTGACGGTCGCGCCGAAGTAATCGTCGGCCGACCGGATCACGCCGCCGAAATGGAACCCGATCCGGTACTGGATGGCGCTTTCGGGCGTCGCTCCGACGGATCGCACGACCGATTCCTGGCGGGTCTGGATCGTGACCGCCGCATCCCAGGCGCTCACCGCGTCGGGGAATACAGCCATGATCTCGTCGCCGATGGTTTTGACGACCTGTCCGCCATGGGCGCAGATCTCCCGCGACGTGTCGCGCAGGCCCTCCTCGACGATCCGATGCGCGGCGGCGTCTCCGAGCCGCTCGTAAAGCCGGGTGCTGCCGACCACGTCGCAGAACAGCACACAGGCCATGCCCTGGGCAACGCTCTCCATCGATGCCAAGCGCCTCCGGGCCGTCTGCAGGCCAGACCATGCACCATCGCAACGGCGGTTTCGACGATATATCGATGACACCTCGCGCGCATGCTCGAAGCGTCGCCGTCATCCACATAGTTCGCGCTGGCGCCGACTCTGCGGCCAGCGACACGGCGGAGTGCTTGCGAGCGCATCCCGTCGCGCCTAACCCAATGCCTTGAGCCGGAACAACGAGATGTCGATGCGCTTTGCTGGGACCGAATCATATGTCGCGACCTCCGACCTCACCATCGCGGTCAATGCCGCCATCGTGCTGGAGCGGCCGCTGCTGGTGAAGGGGGAACCCGGCACCGGCAAGACCGTGCTCGCCGAGGAGATCGCCAAGGGTCTCGGTGCACCGCTCCTGACCTGGAACGTCAAGTCGACCACCAAGGCGCAGCAGGGCTTGTACGAGTACGACGCGGTCTCGCGCCTGCGCGACAGCCAGCTCGGCGACCCGCGCGTGTCGGAGATCGGCCACTACATCCGGCGTGGCAAGCTCTGGGAGGCCTTCACGGCGCCCGAGCGCCCCGTGCTGCTCATCGACGAGATCGACAAGGCCGACATCGAGTTTCCGAACGATCTGCTGACCGAACTCGACCGGATGGAGTTCCATGTCTACGAGACCGGCGAGACGATACGGGCGGAGCGGCGCCCCATCGTCATCATCACCTCGAACAACGAGAAGGAATTGCCGGACGCCTTCCTGCGCCGCTGCTTCTTCCACTACATCAAGGCCCCGGACGCCGAGACCCTCAAGGCCATCGTCGAGGTGCATTATCCCGGCATCAAGCACCGTCTCGTTGAGGAGGCTCTGCGGGTCTTCCTAGAGACTCGCGAGGTGCCCGGCCTGAAGAAGAAGCCCTCGACCTCCGAACTCCTCGACTGGCTCAAGCTCCTGGTTTCGGAGGATGTGGCGCCCGAGACCCTGCGCGAGCGCGACGGCCGCAAGCTCATCCCGCCGCTGCACGGCGCCCTCCTGAAGAACGAGCAGGATGTGAGCCTGTTCGAGAAGCTCGCCTTCATGATGCGCCGCGAGCAGCGTGGAGGCTGAGGCGGTTCGCCCCTGGCCTCCGCATCCGCGCGGGACCAGATAGGACGGGTCGCCCGCGCATCGTCACTCCGAGCGGATCGTCCGATGATCACGAAGAAACTGGGCCGCACCGGCCTCGACATTTCGCCCCTCTGCCTCGGCTGCATGACCTACGGCGTGCCCGAGCGCGGTCCGCATCCCTGGACCCTGCGCGAGGAGGAGAGCCGCGCGCTGATCCGTCAGGCCCTCGACCTCGGCATCAACTTCTTCGACACGGCCAACGCCTACTCGGACGGGACCAGCGAGGAGATCGTTGGCCGGGCGCTCCGCGACTTCGCCGACCGCGACGCGATCGTGCTGGCCACGAAGTGCTACTTCCCCTTGAAGAGCCAACCCAATGCCGGCGGCCTCTCACGCAAGGCCATCTTCGCCTCCATCGACGCCAGCCTGAAGCGCCTCGGCACCGATTACGTCGACCTGTTCCAGATCCACCGCTGGGATTACGGCACGCCGATCGAGGTGACCCTGGAAGCGCTGCACGACGTGGTGAAAGCCGGCAAGGCACGGTACATCGGCGCATCCTCGATGTTCGCCTGGCAGTTCGCCAAGGCGCTCTTCACCGCCGACCGCCACGGCTGGACCCGGTTCGCGACGATGCAGGACCATTACAACCTGCTCCACCGCGAGGAGGAGCGCGAGATGCTGCCCCTGTGCATCGACCAGGACATCGCCGTGCTGCCCTGGAGCCCCCTTGCGCGCGGCCGCCTGACCCGTGACTGGGAGGTGCGCAGCGCCCGCCAGGACAGCGACGAGGTCGGCCGGCACCTCTACGCCTCCGCCGAGGCCGCCGACCGGGCCATCGTCGGCCAGGTCTCGGCCATCGCGGCCGCGCGGGGCGTGCCGCGCGCCCAGGTCGCCCTGGCATGGGTGCTCCAGAAGGCGCCCGTCACGGCACCGATCATCGGTGCCTCGAAGCCCCAGCACCTCACCGACGCGGTCGCGGCCCTGAATCTTGCCCTGACCTCCGACGAAATGCGGGCCCTCGAAGCCCCCTATACCCCGCACCCGGTCGTCGGTTTCGCCTGAAACCGGGCCGCGTGCCCGTCATATCCGCAAGGTTCCGTATGCGCCGCCTGATTCTCCTGCGTCACGCCAAATCCGACCGCCCGCCGGGCGTGAGCGACCTCGACCGTCCCCTGAACGCGCGCGGCCAGCGGGATGCGCCGCGCATGGGCGCCTATCTGGCGGCTGAGGACCTGCGCGCGGATGCGGTCGTAGTCTCGCCAGCCCTGCGCACCCGCCAGACCTGGGAAGGGGTGCAGCCCGCCCTGACCGGTCCGCAGCCCGAGATCGTGTCCTCGATCTACGAGGCCCCCGAGACGGCCCTGCTGGCGGTGGCCCGGGGTGCGCCGAAGACGGCGGCGAGCCTGCTGATGATCGGCCACAACCCCGGCCTCCAGGATCTTGCGCTATATCTGGTGGGTGCCGGGGACAAGCCCGGGCGCAAGCGCCTCGGCTACGAGTTTCCGACGGCGGCGATCGCGGTCATCGACTTCGAGGCGGACAGCTGGGACGCGCTGAAGGCCGGGAGCGGACGCCTGGAGCGGTTCGTGGCGCCCAAGGATCTCGAGGCGGAATAGATCCGGCGCAACCCGCGTGACGGTCGCGCTCGGCGGACGCGGATTGAACCCTTCGCGGAGCTCGGCCGTTGCCTGGGCTCCCGGCAAGCTTCGCAGATCCCGTGCTCCTGACCACGCTCCTCGTTCTCACGTCGCTGCTGCCGCGCCTCGAAGACGGGGTTCGGCGGATCGGGCCGGACATCGCGCCGCTTCGCGCGGCCCTGCCCGGCGTGACGGCGGCGCCCGCCCCGTTCCCGGTGTTCCAGCCGGAGGCCCGCGCCGTCTCGAACTGGCGCATCGAGACGGGCGAGAACCTGCGACCCGCCTCCCTCGCCCTGGTGGCGCGCTACGCGCAGACCGAACCGGGCTTCGTCGCCCGCTGCGTCAAGCTGAACAATTACTGGTGCATCAAGCGGGCGCGCTGGAACGGCGAACTCGGCGGCGATGCCGAGGGCCATACGGGCTTTGCCACCGCCGCCGACGGCGCCGATGCGGCGGCCCAGCTCCTGCGGCGCTACTACCGTGCCTTGGGCCGGCGCACCGCGCTCGCCATCGTCCGGCGCTGGGCCCCGGCGGAATGCCGGGCCGGCGGCACACCGCTGGCCGCGCGCGGCCCGTCGCCGAAGGTCTCGGCGGATCTCGCGCCGCGGGGGATCGGACGGACCCTGCGGGCCCGGTTCCTCGCCCGCAATCCGCGCGGCGGCGTTCCCCGCGCCGCCCTCGCGGCCCGGGGCGGTCCCTTACGCGTCCAGCCCTGGTCGCCCCTGGCCCGGATGGGCGCGCGTCGGCCGCCGGCCGGCGTCGCGAGCGTCGCGCCGAAACCCGCCAGCGCCCCCGCATCCGCTCCGGCGAAGGGCGCCCTGTTGGTGCGGCCCTCGGAACTGCTGGTGAAGCCCTCGACGGTGATCGCCAGTCCATCGGTGCTCCTCGTCGATCCGGGGGCGGTGCTCGGCAACCCGGCGCCGAAGCCATCCGCCGCGCGAACCCGACAAACGCCGAGCCTCGCGGACCGCTTCGCGGCGGAATCCGCCGCGCTGCCGGCCATCGCCGCCGGTCTTCCGAGCCTGCCGCTCCTCGATCTCAGCGTGCCCGCGCCCCTCTGCGCCAACGATGAGACGCGCATCCGCAACTATGCGGCCCGCATCGCCGGCAGCGTCGGGGCGAAGATGGAAGACGACCTCCGACTGTTCGACCCCGCCGGTCGTCCGCTTGCCAATCTGGCGCCCGTCATGCGCGCCATGTCGGGTGTCGAACTGGGGAGCCTGCGCGCCGCGCCCGCCCTGGTGGAGGCCGCGATCGCGCGCCTCGACGCCACGACCCTGGCGGCGGGCGGTGCGCCGGAGCCAACGCCCTGACCTTTCGCCTGACACTTCCGCCTCGTCGGCGCAGTCTTGCGGTTGCGCTCGGCCCGCGCCACTTCAGCGCCACCCCTGCGGCCGGCGTGCCGCGTACCCCTTCCTCCGCCCGATCGACAGGTTGCCATGAACAGCTTCGCCGCGCGCGCCGGTTCCGCGGTCAAGGCCTTCGCCGAGGCGTCGAGCGACCTCCTGATCCAGCCGACCCTGCGCTTGGGCGTCACCGGTCTCGCCCGCTCGGGCAAGACGGTGTTCACCACTGCGCTGATCCACCACCTCGTCGAGGCGCAAGCGCTCCCGGCCTTCGCCCCGGCCCATGAGGGCCGGCTGCGCCGCGCCCGGCTGGTACCGCAGCCCGACGACGACATCCCGCGCTTCCCTTACGAGGAGCATTACGCGGCCCTGACGGAGCAGCGGCACTGGCCCCGCTCCACCGACCGGATCAGCCAGTTTCGCCTCGCCATCGAGTACGAGCGCGCGGGGTCTTGGCGCTCAGGTCCCGCCACGCTGATGCTCGACGTGGTCGATTATCCCGGCGAATGGCTCTTGGACCTCGCCCTCATCGACCAGACCTACACGGCGTGGTCGCGGGCCACGATCGCGGGCACGCGGCGCAGCGGGCGCGGCGCCATGGCGGCGCCCTGGCTCGAAACCCTGAAGACACTCGACCCGCAGGCCCCCCTGGACGAGGTGGTGGCCGAGCACGCCAGCACCGCGTTCAAGACCTACCTGTCGGCTCTGCGGGCGGGCCCGGAATCGGTCGCCACGACGCCGCCCGGCCGCTTCCTGATGCCGGGGGACCTCGCAGGCTCGCCGGCGCTCACCTTCGCGCCACTCGACAACCTGCCCGAAACCCTGACGCCGAACAGCCTCGCCGGGCTGATGGAGCGGCGCTTCGAGGCCTACAAGGCGAAGGTGGTGGAGCCGTTCTTCCGCAACCACTTCCAGCGGGTCGACCGGCAGATCGTCCTTGTGGACGTGCTGGCCGCCGTCGATGCCGGACCCGCCGCCCTGGCGGAACTGGAGGAGGCGCTGGATTCGGTGCTCCTCAGCTTCCGAATCGGGCGCAACACCCTGCTGTCGCGCCTGTTCGCGCCGCGCGCCGAGCGCATCTTGTTCGCCGCCACCAAGGCCGACCACCTGCACCAGACCAGTCACGACCGTCTCGATGCGCTCCTGCGCCTGCTGGTCTCGCGGGCGATGCGGCGCACGGAGGCCGCCGGTGCCCGCGTCGGCACCGTGGCGCTTGCCTCCGTGCGGGCGACGCGCGAGACCACGATCCACGACGGCGACGCGATTCTGCGCGCGGTCTCGGGGACGCCGGAGGCGGGCGAGAGCGTCGGCGACGAGGTCTTCGACGGCCTGAGCGAGGCCGCGATCTTCCCCGGCGAGCTGCCGCCGCGCCCTGAAGCGGTGCTGGAGGGCGCCGTCCCGGCGGGCTCCTTGCGCTTTCCGCGCTTCCGGCCGCCCGTGGTGAAGCCGGACGCGCTCGGCCGCCCCGGCGATCTTCCACAGATCCGCCTCGACCGCGCCATGCAGTTCCTCATCGGCGACAAGCTCGCCTGATGTCCGAGAGGAAGTCCTCGCCATGAGTTCGACCAACCGCCCACGTGCCTTCCGCATCCCGTCCGCGACACCGCCCGAGGCCGGCGAGGGCGTGGTGCCGCCGCCCGCGCCCCCCTCGCAGGTCCGGATTGTCGAGGAGCCCTTCGAGATCGTCGAGGCCGCCGACGGGGTCGCGGTGCCGGTGGCACCGAAGAGCCGCGCGCCCTGGCTCAGCCTGCTCCTGGTCGCCCTTGGCGGCCTCGTCTCCCTCGGGGTCGGACTCTCCGTGGAGCGCCTGATTTCCGACCTGTTCAGCGCCGCGCCTTGGCTGGGGGCCGTCGCTCTGGTGCTGCTGGCGATCGCGGCGGTGGCGTTCCTGGCGATCCTCGCCCGCGAACTCTCCGGAATCTGGCGGGAGCGCCAGATCGAGCGGGTCCGGGCGAAGGCTGTGGAAGCCATCGCCACCCGCGACCATTCCTCGGCGCAGGGTGTGGTGCGCGACCTGACCGCCCTCTACGCCGACCGCGCGGCGCTGAGCGGTGGCCGGGCCCGCCTCGACACCCTCGGCGACGCCATCCTGGACGTCGACGACCGCATCGGGCTTGCCGAGCACGAATTGCTCGCGCCCCTCGACCGCCAGGCCCGCAACGCCATCGCGTCGGCGGCCAAGCAGGTCTCGGCCGTGACGGCTTTGAGCCCGCGCGCGATCGTAGACGTGGCCTTCGTGGTGTTCGCGGCCGTGCGGCTCCTGCGCCGGATCGCCACGATCTACGGTGGGCGGCCGGGCTTTCTCGGCTTCCTGCGCCTCGCCCGTTCGGCCTTCGCGCACCTCACGGTGACCGGCGGCATGGCGGTGGGCGAGAGCATGATTCAGCAGGTGCTCGGACTCGGCATCGCCGCGCGGGTCTCCGCCAAACTCGGGGAGGGTGTGCTGAACGGCCTGATGACGGCCCGTTTCGGCCTCGCCGCGATGGCAGTGTGCCGCCCGCTGCCCTTCGTGCGCGAAGCGCCGCCGCGCCTGACGGATGTCGCAGGCGAACTCCTCAAGCCGCTGGAATCGGACCCGAAGCCCTGAACCGGAGACGAGCCGGGATCAGAGCGTCTTCATGAAGCCGGCGAGGCGCATCAGGCCCTCCGGCCAGGGACCGTGGCCGCTGGCCACGTTGATGTGTCCGGATTCGCCGGCATCCACCACCACGGCGCCCCAGGCATGGGCGAAATCCTCCGCCCGCTCGTAGCTGCAGTAAGGATCGTTGCGGCTGGCGACGAGGAGGGCCGGGAAGGGCAGGGGATCGCGCGGAAGCGGCGCGAAGGCCTTGACGCTGGCGGGCAGGTCCGGCGTCGTCTCGACGTCGGGAACGGCCACCAGCAGGGCACCGCGCACGATGCCGGCGGGAAAGCGCGGCGCCGCCTGAATGGTCGCCACCACGCCGAGGCTGTGGGCGATGAGCACGACGGGGCGAGTCGCGGCCGTCACCGCCGCCACGATGCGATCCTGCCAGGAGGCCGCGTCGGGGGCGTGCCAGTCGTCCTGCTGAACGATCCGACCGGTGGACAGGCGCTCGGCCCAGCGGGCCTGCCAGTGTTCATCCTCCGACCCGGCATAGCCCGGCAGGATGAGGATCTCGCAATCGGCAATCTTCATGCGATCTCCGATAACGGCTCGCTCCCGTAGCGTCGAGAGGGCGGCCAGGCACCATCCCGGCGAACGCAAAGGAGGACGGCACCAAGCGGTGCCGTCCTCCCGAATCGTATCGCGAAGGTGGCCTAAAACTCAGTGCGTCCGGGGTGCCGATGCATCCGCCTGCGCGGTGGCGTGCGGCGTATCCGAACCCGTGGCCCGCTGCACGGCCGCGTTCAGGTTGTCGGGATCGAGAGCACTCGCCACGAACTCGCGCCCGCGATGCGTGACGTCCCGGGCGTACCGGATGCCCTGATCGCGAACCTCGTCTGCCCAGGGACCGACATTCTGGTCCTCGGTGCGAGTGCGCGGCAGCAGGGCACCGATGAGGAGGCCGGCGGCGAGGCCGACCACGCCGACGAGCAGCGGGTGCTCGGTGACGAAATCCTCGACAGCCGAGCGGCTTTCCTGAATGCGGGCGCTGCCGCGCTCACCGAGTTCGCCGATGCGGCGCCGGCTTGCATCATGGGTGTCGGAGACCCAGGTGCGGGCGTCGTCATAGGCGTCCGAGGCACGCTCCCGCAGGTCCTCTACGGTATCGGTGACGCGGTCGCGGACATCGTGGGCGGTCGCGCTCGCGCGCTCCTTCAGGTCGTTCGCCGCGTCGACAGCGCGGGCTTGAGCCTCTCCGGCCTGTGACCTCAGGGCATCGGCGGAGGAACCCTCGGCGTGGATGCTGTGTGTCTGCGTGCCGGCACTGTGGGTCGAGGCCGTATAGGTGCCGGGGGACGGCACTTCGTGCAGCGAACCTTCGACCTGATGGCCGCGCGGCATGCCGGCGGCGAGGGCGATATCCTCGGGCAGGGAGCGATGCTCGTCGCCCGGCTTCTGGGTGGAACTCATGGAACACTCCTGGTGGTCGGCTGGGGTCTCTCGGAGACCGGATCTTGGGGGTCGGACGAAGCTCAGATCTGCGTCTCCGGCGACAGCGTCTTGGCGGGATGCTGGGTCGGGCGGTCGGGGTCGTAGACGCGGTCGGCGCCGGTCTTGGTCACGGCAGCCCATCCACGGCGAGGCGCGCCCGGCGGGCCACGGCGGGGCCTTTGGCGTCCGACGACATGCGGTGGATCAGCCAGCCCACACCGGCCGCGATGAGCAGCACCGGGACCGGGTTGCGCCGCACCGCCTCGAGGGCGCCGTCATACGCTCCGCTGAGGGGCGTGCGGCGGGCATTGCCGAGCATCTCGTCGACGATGCTGGAGACCGAGAGCCGCTCCTGGATCTGGTCGATCGTCTGGTCGAGGCGGGCACGGCTCGCCTCGATGTCCTTCTCAAGTTCGTTCAACGACTCGGTCATCCCGACACCCTCTCCGACAGCGTGCGCGCATCCTGACGGACCTGGCGGGTGGTCCGCACCGGGGCCAGGGTGGACAGCGACATGGCATTCCGGCCGATCAGCGCCAGGGCCACCGCCACCACGAGAAGGACGCCACCCACGATCAGGGCCGAGAGGGCCTCGGAGTGAACCACCGTGGCGAGCCACTTCACCAGGGCGTCCACGAGGACGAAGAGAGCGACGACGCCGAACACGGCGGCGCCGACGAGGAGAGCGAGCCCGATGAACAGGGCCCGCACGTTGCTTGTCATCTCGTTGCGGAAGAGGGCGATCTCCTTCCGCGCGAGTTCGTTGGTTTCCCGCAGGGCGTCGCCGATCAGGCCCTGGATGCTGGATTGCGGACCGGTGGTCATGGTTGGCCGGGCCTCAGAGACGGTGGTCGGAATAGGGTTCGGTGACCGGAGCGACGCTGGTCGACTTGATGAAGCGCGCCACCACGAAGCCGGTGAGGAAGGTCGCCACTGCCACCGCGACCGGCGCCTTGCGGGCGAAGGCCTCGGCATCTTCGTAGAACTCCGAGAAGCTGCGCTGCTCGATCGAGGTTCCGAGATGCTCGAGGCCGTCGGCGGCGCTGTCGAAGAATGCGCGGATGTTCGGCTGCGCCTCGAAGGTCTTGCTCGACTCGCGCACGGATTTGGCCAGATCGGTGACCGAGCGGGCGGCGTCGCCCTTGCGCTGGTCAACGTAGTCGGTGGCGTGGGCACGCGCCGCATCGACGAAGCTGCGGCCGCGCTCGGCCGCCACGTCCGCGATCCCCTCGACGTCGCCGCGCAGGGCCTTCCAGTCCGCCGTCGGGTTCGCCGGCTCCGCGCCCATGGGGCCTGGGGATTGAGATGCGGTCACGGTGATACTCCTCGGAACGGATTGGGAAACGCAGGGTGTTGCGACGTTTCAACATCTGCGGGAGAGGCGCGGTTCCGCTTGTGCCGAACCCACTTGCGGGGCCCTCGCGCGGGCGCGTCGGGCGCGCTCACGTCACCGCGCCTGGATCCATCCAGAACCCGACACGGATTGGACGCGTCCGGCCGCCGGTGGGATCGTCGAACGGCCCGGAATCGCGCGCCGTCAAGGCACGACATGGCCCAGAATGGGACTCTTTGCCGTGAACCGCGAACTTTCAGGCCTTGACCCGGGTGGGCCGAACGCGCTTGGCTGCGCGGACGGATCGCGCTCGGCTTCCGCGCGTTCACCCAATGTATCAGTCATGCCGCGCGCAATTCCCGCGCTCGGCCCATGCGGACCGGAGCCGGCTTCGTGGCACGTCTCGTCATCGTATCGAACCGCGTCGCAATCCCCGAGGAAGGGGGCAAGGCCGTGGCGGCGGGTGGGCTCGCCGTGGCCGTGAAGGAGGCGTTCACCGCCTATGAGGGGCTCTGGTTCGGCTGGAGCGGGAACGTGGTCGAGGACCCCTCGACCGAGCCGAAACTGATCGATCGCGGCCGCGTCAGTTACGCGGTGGTCGATCTGTCACCCCAGGATCACCGGGAATATTACAGCGGCTTCGCCAATCGTGCGCTGTGGCCCATCATGCACTACCGGCTCGGCCTCGGGGCCTTTTCGCGCTCCGATTATGCCGGATACCAGCGGGTCAACCGCATCTTCGCCCGGGCGCTCGCGAACCTGGTCGAGCCCGACGACATCATCTGGGTGCACGACTACCACCTGTTGCCCCTAGCCTCGGAGCTTCGCGGGCTCGGCATCGCTAACCCGATCGGCTATTTCCACCACATTCCGTGGCCGGCGGCCGACGTGTTCAACACGCTTCCGGCCAGCGGCGATCTTCTGCGTGGCATCGCCGATTACGACCTCATCGGCCTGCAGACCGATCCGGACGTGCACAACCTCACCCGCAATCTCATCGACGAGCTGCGGGCGATCCCGCTCGGTGGCGGCTCCCTGATGGTGGACGGGCGCCGCACCCGCATCCGCAGCTTCCCCATCGGCATCGATGTGGCAGGCTTCAAGGAAGCGGCGGAGAATGCCGGCTCGAACCGGACCGTCCGCGAGACGATGGCGGGCCTGCGTACGCGCAAGCTCCTCATCGGCGTCGACCGGCTCGACTATTCCAAGGGCGTGCCCGAGCGCATGGAGGCGGTGGAGCGCTTCTTCGCCTCAAACCCCGACCAGCGCAGCAACGTCGTCTATATTCAGATCACGCCGAAATCGCGCACCGAGGTTCCCGAATACGAGGAACTCAGCCGCGAGGTGAACGAGACGGTGGGCCATATCAACGGCACCCTCGGCGAGCCGAACTGGACGCCGATCCAGTACGTGACCAAGGCCTATCCGCGCCCGGTCCTCGCCGGCCTCTACCGGGCTGCCCGCGTCGGGCTGGTCACGCCCATGCGCGACGGGATGAACCTCGTGGCCAAGGAATACGTCGTCGCGCAGTCCGACGAGGATCCGGGCGTGCTCGTGCTCTCGAAGTTCGCGGGCGCGGCGCGGCAATTGCCTGAGGCCCTGCTGGTCAATCCGTATGACCGCTTCGAGGTCGCGGAGGCGATCCGTACGGCACTCTACATGCCGCGCGGCGAGCGCCTGGAGCGGTGGAAGCCGATGCTTGAGCGCATGACGCGCGAGGATGTCGACTGGTGGGCGCGCAACTTCATGTCGGAACTCGAGAATTTCCGCACGATCGAGCGCGAGCCGCCCCGTACCGCAGCCGCTGCGGAATAAACCTTCGGCGTCGCCCCCCGGCGCCCAACCCTGGGACGACACCACCACTTGATCGCATCGGACAATATGATCGGCGTCGAAGACGGCGTGCCGGCACCCTTCGGCGCGCAATTTGACGGGCGGGGCGTGAACTTCGCCTTGTTTTCGCAGCACGCCACGGCGGTGGATCTCTGCCTGTTCGATCCGGGCGAACGGCACGAGACACGGCGCATCCGTCTGCCCTGCCGCACCGACGACGTCTGGCATGGCTACCTGCGCGGCGTATTCCCGGGCCAGCTCTACGGCTACCGGGTCTACGGGCCTTGGGACCCGGCGCGCGGCCACCGGTTCAACCCGGCCAAGCTCCTGCTCGACCCCTATGCCCGTGACATTCAGGGCCGCATTCGCTGGCACGATTCCCTCTACGGCCACCGCCGAGGTCTCCAGCGCGCCGACCAGATCGACCGCCGCGACAGCGCCGCCTTCATGCCGCGCGGCATCGTCACGCCACCGGAAGTGCCGGACCTCGCGGTGAGCCCGGTGCGCCGCCCGCTCTCGCAGACCGTGATCTACGAGGCGCACGTCAAGGCGCTGACCCAGACCCATCCGGACGTTCCGGAGGCGGCACGGGGCACCTACGCGGCGCTCGCCCACCCGGCCATCATCGAGCACCTGCTCAAGCTCGGCGTTACCGCGATCGAACTCCTGCCGATCCAGTCCTTCGCGGACGACCGCTTCCTCGTGGAGAAGGGGCTGGTGAACTTCTGGGGCTACTCGCCCCTGAACTACTTCGCGGCCGATCCGCGTTATCGCGGACCCGCCGGCATCGGCGGCCTGCGGGCCGCGATCCGCGAACTCGCCGCCGCCGAGATCGAGGTCATCCTCGACGTAGTCTACAACCACACGGCGGAGGCCGACCATTCGGGGCCGACCCTGTCGTTCCGCGGCGTGGACAATGCGAGCTACTACAAACTCAATCCCGACAATCCCCGCGAAGAGGTCGACTGCACCGGCTGTGGCAATACCCTCAACCTCGACCATCCGCGCGTGATGCAGACGGTGCTCGACTCCCTGCGCCACTGGGTGACCGCCTACGGCGTGGCGGGCTTCCGATTCGATCTCGCGAGCAGCCTCGGCCGTGCCCCGCACGATTTCAGCGCCAAGGCCGCGTTCTTCCAGGCGGTCGCGCAGGACCCCGTCCTCGCGCGGGTGAAGATGATCGCCGAGCCCTGGGACATCGGCCCGGGCGGCTATCAGCTCGGCGGCTATCCGCGCGGCTGGAGCGAGTGGAACGATCAGTTCCGCGACAGCCTGCGGGGTTTCTGGCGCGGCGACCGTGGCACGCTCGCCAAGGTCACGCAGGGCTTGTCCGGCTCGCGCGAGATCTTCGCCGCCTCCGGGCGCTGGCCGCTCTCCAGCATCAACTTCGCCGCCTCCCATGACGGCTTCACCCTGGCGGACGTGGTCGCTTACGAGGAGAAGCACAATCTGGCCAACGGCGAGGACAATCGCGACGGGCACGGCCACAACCTCTCCCGCAATTACGGCTTCGAGGGCGAGACCGACGATGCGGCCATCCTGGCCCTGCGCGCGCGCCAGAAGCGCAACCTCCTCGCCAGCGTGTTCCTCGCCCAGGGCGTGCCCATGCTGCTGATGGGCGACGAGCGCTCGCGCAGCCAGGGCGGCAACAACAACGCCTACGCCCAGGACAACGCCACGAGCTGGATGGACTGGGAGACAGACCCGGATCCGAGCCTCACCGCCTTCGTCGGCAACCTGACGCGCCTGCGGCGCGAGCAGCCCGCCCTGCGGCGGCGGGACTATCTCACAGGTGCTCTCGTGGGGGAGGGACCGTTCCGCGACGTGCACTGGCTGGCGCCGGGCGGCACCGAGATGGCCGACGGGGATTGGGGCGACGGCGAGCGCCAGGCCTTCGGCATGCAGATCGGCAACGACCTGCCGGATGCGGACCGGCTCCTAATCCTGGTGAACGCGGCGGAGGCCCCGTGCGACTTCACCCTCGCCCCGGTCGTCGGCGGCCCCTGGACGCTGATCTTCGACACGACGAAACCAACGGGCGCAGTGCCGGGGGGCCAGGCGCTATTCCCGCCCGGAGCCGGGGTGCGCCTCGACACGCGGGCCATCTACGTCCTGCGCGCCCGCCCGGCCTCGGCCTACGCGCGCTGAACGCGCCTCAGCCTTCGACCTGCGGTTCGCGCCGCAGTTCGTGGCGCGCCTGGTCGAGGAATTCCTGGCGTTCCGCCTCGCTCAGCGGCAGGAAGGTTGCACCGCATAGGGCTTCGGAATCCGTGAAATCCGCGTCCCAGCAGCGCTCGCCGTGGCCCTTGCGCGCAAAGTTCAGCTTGGCCCGGGCCAGGACAAGGGACTCGATCGGCTCGCTCATGCGGATCACTCCGGGATGCGTCGCGAAAGTCGGCGTGGCGACGCAAGCGCCGGACCATTGAGGGATTCCGCGTGCACCGCACAAAACCTTTCCGTCCGCCGGTTGTCGCATCCGCGCCACGCCTTACCTCGACCGTGACGGAGCAGGGAACAACGGGCGGCGCGCCGGCTTCTGGAAGGTGCGGCGCAAGCTCACACGATCCCGGTGGACTCCAGATACGAAAGACGGTTGCCTGATGCGGCGCGCCCACAGCATGGCCTTCGGCAGCGAAGTGGTGAAGGACGGGGTCCGGTTCGCCTTCTGGGCACCCACCGCCAAGGACGTCACCCTGGTGATCGACGGGGCGGATCATGCGATCCCGGAGGCCGGCGAAGGCTGGCGGCGGGTCACCGTGCCGGGGGTTCGCGGCGGCGCCCGCTACGGCTACCGGATCGACGGCGACCTCGTGGTGCCCGACCCCGTCTCCCGCTTCCAGCCGGACGACGTCTCGGGCCTCAGCGAAGTCATCGACCCGCGCGCCTACGACTGGGCGGATGCCGCCTGGACGGGTCGTCCCTGGGAGGAGACGGTCCTGTACGAACTCCACGTGGGCACCGCGACCCCGGAGGGCACCTACGCAGCCCTGGAAGGCAAGCTCGAGGATCTGCGCGACCTCGGCGTCACCGCCATCGAGCTTCTGCCCCTCGCCGACTTCAAGGGCACGCGCAACTGGGGCTACGACGGCGTGCTGCCCTACGCGCCGGATGCTGCCTACGGACGGCCGGAGGACCTCAAGCACCTCATCGACACGGCCCACGGCCTCGGGCTGATGGTCTTCCTCGACGCCGTCTACAACCACTTCGGCCCGGCCGGGAACTACCTCAACGCCTACGCCAAGACGTTCTTTACCGAGCGACACCAGACCCCCTGGGGCGCCGGCATCAACTTCGACGGCGAGACCAGCGGCCGGGTGGTGCGCGACTTCTTCATCGAGAATGCCCTCTACTGGCTGGAAGAGTATCATTTCGACGGCATCCGCTTCGACGCTGTGCATGCCATCCTGGACGATTCGGAGCGGCACTTCCTCGGGGAGCTCGCCGAGACGGTCCGGGCGCGCCTGCCGGGGCGCCACATCCACCTCGTGTTGGAGAACGAGGCCAACCAGGCCCGCTGGCTGGAACGCGACGCGCAGGGACAGGCGATCCAGCACAACGCCCAGTGGGCGGACGATCTCCACCATTGCTGGCACGTGCTGCTCACCGGTGAGGATGCCGGCTACTACGCGAGCTTCGCGGACCGGCCCGTCGAGCACCTCGCGCGCTGCCTGTCTGAGGGCTTCGCCTATCAGGGTGAGCCCTTCCCGACCCTCGACAACCACCCGCGCGGCGAGCCCTCCGGCCACCTGCCGCCCTCCGCCTTCGTCACCTTTCTGCAGAACCATGATCAGGTCGGAAACCGGGCCCTGGGCGAGCGCCTGAGCGCGCTCTGCGACCCCGCCAAGCTCGCCCTCGCGCGGGCGGGCCTGCTCCTCAGCCCGCAGATCCCCATGCTGTGGATGGGCGAGGAGTGGTCGGCTTCGGCGCCGTTCCTGTTCTTCGTGGATTTCGCGCCGGACGAGGACCTGAACAAGGCGGTGCGCGAGGGGCGGCGCCGTGAGTTCAAGAGCTTCGCGGCCTTCGCGGACGACACCTCGGTGATCCCTGATCCCACCGAGGCGAAGACCTTCGCGGATTCGCGAATCGACTGGGCCGAGCGCGCCGCGCCACCGCATCGCTCGGTGCTGGCCGACACGCGCAACCTCCTTCAGATTCGCCATCAGTCAGTCGTGCCGCTGACGCGGACCCGCTACCTCGGTGCCAAGGCGACCCTGCCGCGCCCCGACGTGGTGGATTGCACCTGGACCTACGAGGGCGGCTGGCTGCGGTTCGTGGCCAATGTCGGCACGGAGGATTTCACTGCGGAGCGCGGTGACGGCCAGATCGTCTGGTCGAGCGGCTCGGGCAACGGATCGATCGAACTCCCGTCCTGGACGGGTGTCTTCCTGACGGGTGTGAAGTGATGAGCCGCGACCTCGAACGCCTCGCCGACCTCCTCGGCGTCGCCGCCGGCTACACCGACGCCTTCGGGCAACCCGTCGAGACCTCCCTCGACGTCAGGCGGGGCATGATCGCGGCCCTCGGCTTTCCCGTCGAATCCGAAGCAGACATCGCCGCGCGTCTCGCCGAGGTTGAAGCGGTACGCGGCGGGCTGATCCCGCCGCTGCTACCGGCCGAGGCTCGGCGCGCCATCACGGTGCCGATCCAGCATGCGGGGGCCACCGGCACCCTGTCTTGGCGCCTGACGGACGAGCGCGGCCATCACCGCGAGGGGCGCGTGGCAATCTCGGGCGACAGCTTCGAACTGCCGCCGCTCACCCCCGGCTATCACCGGCTCGGCGTGCACCTGGGCGAGCGCCGCGCGGAGGCCTGGGTCATCGCCGCGCCGCAGCGCTGCTGGCGCCCGCGCGCCTACGCCGACGAGGGCGCCCGCGACTGGGGCCTCGCGGCCCAGCTCTACGGCCTGCGCTCCCCCGACAATCTCGGCATCGGCTCCTATGCGGATGCCGGCCGGGCGGCCCGCGACGCCGGCCTGCGCGGTGCGTCGTTCCTCGGGTTGAGCCCGGTCCATGCGCTCTTTGCCACTGACCGCACCAAGATCTCGCCCTACTCGCCGTCCTCGCGTCTCTTCCTTGAGACGCTGTTCATCGAGCCCGGCGCTTTGCCGGGCTTCATCGGATCGCAGGCGGAAGCGCTGCTTGCGTCCATGTCCGAGCGCGTCGAGGCGCTTCGCGAGGCCAAGCTGGTCGATCACGCGGGCATTTGGGGCGTGCTCTCGCCGGTGCTGCGAGCGCTTTGGCAGGAATCCGCGGCGCGCCAGGGCAGCGACGCGGGCTTTGCGAGCTTCCGGGCCGCCGGTGGCGAGGACCTCGAGGCGCACGCTACCTTCGAGGCACTGGCCGAGCACTTCCAGGCCAAGGGCGCCCAGTGGCTCGGCGATTGGCCGGAGGACATGCGCCGCAATGGCACCGACGCCGTGCGTGCCTTCGCGCAGGAACACGCCGAGGTCGTCACCTACCATGTCTGGCTCCAGTACCTCGCCGACCGGCAGCTTGAGGAGGCCTCGAACACCGCGCTCGGCACCGGCATGCGGCTGGGGCTCTACCGCGACCTCGCCGTCGGCGCGGATCGCGGCGGCTCCGAAATCTGGTCGCATCCCGAGCGCTTCGCCAACGGCGTCTCCATCGGCGCGCCGCCGGACCTGCTGGCCCCGAAGGGCCAGGATTGGGGCCTGCCCGCCTTCCACCCCCTCGAGATGGAGCGGGACGGCCTCGCGGCCTTCCGCGCCCTCGTGGTCGCCAACATGCGCCATGCCGGCGCGATCCGCATCGACCACGCCTTCCAGCTCGCGCGCCTGTTCCTGATCCCGGTCGGGCGCTCGGCCAAGGAGGGCGCCTACGTGGCGATGCCGTTCGAACCGATGCTCGCGGTCCTGCGCCTGGAGAGCCATCGGGCCAAGTGCCTCGTCATCGCAGAGGATCTCGGCACGGCACCGGAAGGGTTCTCCGACGCCCTGATGCAGGCCGGCATCCTCAGCTACCGCATCCTCGCCTTCGAGCGCGAGCAGGGGGCCCGCTTCAAGCCGCCGGCGGCCTACCCGCGCGATGCGCTCACCGCCATCACGACGCACGACCTGCCCACCTTCGTGGGCTGGTGGCGCGGCGTCGACACCGACACCCGGCAGGCGCTGGGCCTCTACGATTCCGAGCGGGCCGATTCGGAGCGCCGCGAGCGGGTGGACGAGCGCGCCCGGCTCACCGAGGCGCTGGCCGGCGAGCAATTGCTGCCGACCTACGACGTGCCGGACGCCGCGCCCTTCGAGGCAGCCGCGCGCTATCTCGGCCGCGCGCCCTCGATGCTGACGGCCGTGCAATACGAGGACGTGGTTTCCGAACTGTCCCAGGCCAATGTGCCGGGCTCGACCGAAGGCTATCCGAACTGGCGCCGGAAGCTCGACCGAACCCTGGAGAGCATCGCGGCGCCCGGTGGTCCCTTGGCTAAGCTCGCCGCCTCGCTGTCGGCCGAGGATCGTGGTCCGCGCTCCGGTGCCGCCCGCCTCGCCACGGTCCCGCCGCGCGCCACCTATCGTTTACAGTTCCACAAGGATTTCACCTTCGCGGACGCCGAAAAGATCGTCCCCTACCTCGTCAAGCTCGGGATCAGCCACGTCTACGCCTCCCCGATCCAGAAGGCGCGGCCGGGCTCCACCCACGGCTACGACATCGTTGACCACTCGACGATCAACCCGGAACTCGGCGGCGAGGAAGCCTTCGTCCGCTTCTCGGACGCGCTCCACGGGGCCGGGCTCAAGTTCCTCCTCGACATCGTGCCCAACCACATGGGAGTCGGCGGCGCCGACAATCCCTGGTGGCTCTCGGTGCTCGAATGGGGCGGCCTCTCGCCCCACGCCAACGCCTTCGACATCGACTGGTCGCGGCTCGGCGCCAAGAACAACCTGGTGGTGCCGTTCCTCGGTGACCGCTACGGGGAGGCCCTGGAGAAGGGCACGCTCGAACTGAAGTTCGATACTCGCAAGGGCGCGTTCAGCGTCTGGCACTACGAGCACGAATTCCCGATCTGCCCGCTGCAATACCCGACGATCCTAAACCGCTCCCTCGCCGCCCTCGGCGACATTGAGGATGCGGCGGCCCTGGAGGTGCTCGGCATCTCCGAGCGCCTGCGCCTGATGGGCGAGGATACCAACGAGGAGCGCCGTCGCGGCTTCCCCGAAGAGGCAGAGACCCTGAAGGAGCGGCTGGTCGAAGCGGTGGAGGCGTCGCCCGCCATAGCCGAGGCCATTAACCGGACCCTGCGCCTCCTGAACGGGGCCAAGGGTCATCCCGACAGCTTCGGCCCCCTGCACCGCCTGCTCGAGCAGCAATCCTACCGCCTCGCCCATTGGCGGATCGCCGCGAGCGACATCAACTATCGCCGCTTCTTCGATGTGAACGGGCTTGCCGGTCTTCGCGTCGAGCAATCCGACGTCTTCCAGCGCTCGCACGCCACGATCTTCCGCCACATCGAGGCGGGCCGGATCGACGGCCTGCGCATCGACCACATCGACGGTCTGGCCGACCCGCTCGGCTACGCCCGCGCCCTCCAGGCCGCAATCGGCCCGGGCTTCTACGTGGTGGTGGAGAAGATCCTCGAACCCGGCGAGCGCCTGCGCCCCTGGCCGGTGGCCGGCACCACCGGCTACGACGTGCTGAACCAGCTCGACGGCATCCTGGTGGACCAGACGAAGCGGATCGAGATCGCCCGGCTCTACGAGAGCCGGACGGAGTTCGACGAGCCCTACAAGTTCATGCTCCGCGCCGCCAAGGCGGAGATCCTTGAGATCAGCTTCGCCTCCGAACTGGAGGTGATGACCTCCGACCTCAAGGCGGTGGCGGACGCCGACCGGCGCACGCGCGACTTCTCGGTGAACGCCATCCGCCGCGCGCTGATCGAGATCATCGCCCGCTTCCCGACCTATCGCAGCTACCTGCCGGGCGACCTCGACGAGAGCGACGTCGAGGACGAGGACATCCGCCTCATCGAGACAGCGGTGAAGAAGGCCAAGCGCTGGAGCGCGCTGCCCGACCGCTCCGTGCACGATTTCGCCGCCGACGCCATGCTGGGGCGCATCGACGTGACGGGTCCGGGCCGGCCCGACCCGGAGGTGATCCTGCGCTTCCGCCGCCGGTTCCAGCAGCTCACCGGCCCGGTCATGGCCAAGAGCCTGGAGGACACTCTGTTCTACCGGTTCGCCGAACTCCTCGCTCTCAATGAGGTCGGCGGCGATCCTGGCGAGTACGGCATCGACGCGGAGCATTTCCACGCGCTCCAGGCGGCACGTGCCCGCGACTGGCCGAATGCGATGATCACAACGGCGACCCACGACACCAAGCGCGGCGAGGATGCGCGCTCGCGCCTGCTCGCGCTGTCCGAGATGCCGGAGGACTGGGCCGAGGCCTGGGAGATCTGGACCTCGCTCGCCGGGCATCATCTCAGCCTTGTCGAGAAGGAGCCGGCCCCCGACGCCAACGATCAGTGGATGTTCTTCCAGGCCATTCTCGGCGCCTGGCCGCTGGAACTGCTGGACCGGGACGAGCCCGCCGCGATCGAGGATTTCCGGGCACGCCTCGATGCCTACGCCGAGAAGGCCCTGCGCGAATCCAAGCGGCGCTCCAGCTGGGTCAATGTCGACGAGGCCTACGAGGGCGCGGTCCACGCTCTCTTCGCCGCGCTGATCGCTCCGGGTTCGGAGTTCCTGGCGCGGCTGCGGCCCTTCGCGCGGCGGCTCGCCCATCTCGGCATGATCGCGGGCCTCGGCCGCACCGTGCTCAAGGCGACCTTGCCGGGCCTGCCCGACACCTACCAGGGCACGGAGTTCTGGGATTTCTCGTTCGTCGATCCCGACAACCGCCGGCCGGTGGATTACCCGGCCCTGACCCGCGCCCTGGAGGAAGGGGCTGCCGCCGCCGACGTCCTGCCGCGCTGGACCGACGGCCGCGTCAAGCAGGCGACCCTCGCGCGGCTGCTCGCCGACCGCGCGGCGCGCCCGAGCTTCTACGCGGACGCGGACTATCAGGCGCTGCCCGCTTCGGGCGAAAAGGCGGCGCATGTCATCGCATTCACACGTTCGGATGCGACGACCGGGGAGGGCGACCTCGTGGTGGCGGTACCGCGCCTGGTCTCCGGCTTCCTCGGGGAGGCGGTCTGGTCCGGCGAGGCGTTCGCCGGAACCCACCTGTCCGTGACGCCGGGATCGACCTGGACCGATCTCGTGACGGGTGACGCGGTCGTCTCGGATGACGGCCGGATCGAACTCGGACAGGCCTTCGCGCGTCTGCCGTATGCTGTCCTCAAGCGGACTGGCTGAAGCGGGCGCCGTCCGCCTGCACGGCGGCCGCGACCGAACCGACGACGCGCGGGAGGGCCAGACCTCCCGCGCCACGCCTGCGCTCCCGGCCATGGCCGGCGCAACGTCCGCGTCGCGGGCAGCCGAGCGCACGAACGAACGGAATGGAGACCTCATGAACGCACCGACCCCCGCAACGACCGCCGCCCAGCGGACCGAAGCCGGTGAGGTGCCGCTCCCGGCCGGCCTCGCGCCCCGCGCCGAGGGGCCGCGCATCTACAATCTCTTTCCCTTGCTGGTCGGCACCGTGTCGGCCTGGACCGCCGAGTTGCCGCGCATCGCGGCGCTCGGCTTCGACTGGGTCTACCTCAATCCGTTCCACCAGACCGGTGGTTCCCGCAGCCTCTACGCGGTGGCCGATCCCGACCGACTGGACGAGCGCTTCCGCGACCAGGACGGCACCTCGGACGACGAGCAGATCCGCCGCTTCTGCGCAGCGGCCGCCTCCCACGGCCTCCAGGTGATGACGGACCTCGTCATCAACCATACCGCCATGGACGGCCCCCTGGCCGCGCAGCGCCCGGACCTGTTCCTCAAGGATTCCGAGGGCCGGATCGAGAGCCCCTACGCCGTCGATCCGGACGATCCGTCGATCCGCACGGTCTGGGGCGATCTCGCCGAACTCGATTACCACTCGGAGGGCGCGCGGCGGGAACTGACCGCCCTCTGGTCCGGCTACATCAACCGTCTTCAGGACCTCGGCGTCGCCGGGTTCCGCTGCGACGCGGCCTATAAGGTTCCGGCAGAGGTCTGGCGCGACCTCATCGGGGCCGCCAAGGCCCTGGAGCCCGATTGCCTGTTCGCCGCAGAGACCCTGGGCTGCACATTCGAGGAGGCGCAGTCGACCGCAGGCGCGGGCTTCGACTACCTGTTCAACAGCTTCGCCTGGTGGGACCTCAAGGCCTCCTGGGCCCTGGAGCAGTACGAGCGCCTGCGCGTCATCGCGCCCTCCATCGCGTTCCCGGAGAACCACGACATGGCCCGCCTCGCGGTGGATCTCGACGGCGACGCAGCGGCCATCGGCCAGCACCTGAAGGCACGCTACGCCCTGTCGGCCTTCTTCTCGGCCGGCGTCCTGATGCCCATCGGCTACGAGTGGGGCTATCGCCGCGCCCTCCACGTGGTCGAGACGACGCCCGCGCTTCGCGAAACCGACACCGGCATCGACATTTCATCCTACATTGCCGCGATCAACGCCCTGCGGGCCGAGGTGTCCGCCGCCAATGTCGAGGGGGCCCAGGCGCGCATCTCCGCACCGGACGCGGCCTACGCGGCGCTTCTGCGCTACGACACCGGCCATGGCGCCTCGGCGCGCAGCGCCACCCTGGTGCTCTACAACCCCACCGACGCCTCCGTGCCGGTGGAGCCCGGCACGCTCCTGGCCCGGACCGGCGGCATGCTCGGCGACTTTGTCGACCGCACGCCGGAGGCCGAGCCGATCGTGTTCCGGCCCGGCATCGCCCTGGCGCTGGCGCCGGGCGAGGTGCGCATCCTCGCCGCCGAGCGCGCGGCGGCCGCGGCGGTACCTGATCTCAGCACGCCCACGGGAGAGGGGCGCGTGGTCATCGAGGCGGTGATGCCCGAGATCGACGGAGGCCGGTCTCCGGTCAAGCGCGTGGTCGGCGAGAGCGTCCACGTCACCGCCGACATCTTCAGCGACGGCCACGAGATCATCGACGCCGAGATCCTCTCGCGCGTCGTCGGCGAGACCGAATGGCGGGCCGACCGCATGGTGTTCGTGGACAACGACCGCTGGGGCGGCCACTTCCCTCTGCTGCGCAACGCCCGCTACGAGTTCACCATCCAGGCCTGGCGCGACGGTTATTCCTCCTGGGTGCGCGACACCCTGAAGAAGCGCAATGCCGGCGTCGATGTCCGCCTGGAGACCATCGAGGGCGTGGCCTTCGTGATCGGCGCGTCCGAGAACGCGACCGGCCCGGACGCCGACCGCCTGAAGGCCCTCTCCGGCGACCTCGAAGCGGCGGAGACCGGCTCGGCCGCGCAGCTCGACCTGATGCTGGCGCCGGAGAACGCACACCTGATCCGCCGGCATGCGCCGCGCATCAACCTCTCGCGCTACCCCGTGGACGTGCCGGTGATTGCCGACCGCCTCGCGGCCCGCTTCTCGGCTTGGTACGAGATCTTCCCGCGCTCCCAGTCGATGGACGTCAACCGTCACGGCACCTTCGATGACGTGATCGCCCGCCTGCCCGAGATCCGCGAACTCGGCTTCGACGTGCTCTACTTCACGCCGATCCACCCGGTGGGCAAGACCAACCGCAAGGGTAAGAACAACACCCTCAAGGCCTTGCCGGGCGATGTCGGGTCGGTCTACGCGGTCGGCTCGGAGGAGGGCGGCCACGAGGCCGTCCACCCGGATCTCGGCACCGTCGACGATTTCCGCCGTCTCGTGGCGGCCAGCCACGCATACGGAATGGAGATCGCCCTCGATTTCGCGATTCAGTGCTCGCCCGACCATCCCTGGATCAAAAATCATCCGGAATGGTTCGAATGGCGCCCGGACGGGACGCTGAAATTCGCCGAGAACCCGCCGAAGAAGTACGAGGACATCTCGAACGTCCACTTCTATGGCGGCGCGCTGCCCTCGCTCTGGATCGAACTGCGCGACATCGTGCTCGGCTGGGCCAAGCTCGGCGCCCGCATCTTCCGGGTCGACAACCCGCACACCAAGCCGATTCCGTTCTGGGAATGGATGATCGCCGAGGTGAATGCCCGCTATCCCGATGTGATCTTCCTCGCCGAGGCCTTCACCCGGCCGAAGATGATGAAGAAGCTCGCCAAGGCCGGCTACCAGCAGAGCTACACCTACTTCACCTGGCGGGACACCAAGCCGGACCTGATCGCCTATTCCACCGAGCTGGCGGGTGAGATGGGTGAATATTATCGCCCGAACTTCTTCGCCAACACGCCGGACATCAACCCAATCTATCTGCAGACCAGCGGCCGGGCGGGCTTCGTAGTGCGGGCGACCTTGGCCGCCACGCTGTCGAGCGTCTGGGGCATCTACAACGGCTTCGAGATGTGCGAGGCCGAGCCATATCCGGGCAAGGAGGAGTACCTCAACTCGGAGAAGTACGAGCTGAAGGCCTGGGACTATCATCGCCCCGGCAATATCCGCGAGCACATCATCAAGCTCAACCAGATCCGGCGCGACAATCCTGCCCTGTGGGACTTCCGGAACGTCGTCTTCACCGGGGCCCACAACGACCAGATCATCGGCTACGCCAAGGTGACGCCGGAGGGGGACAACTGCGTCTTCGTTCTGCTCAACCTCGACCCGCGCAATCGCCAGGAATGCACATACGAAGTGCCGCTCTGGCTGCTGGGGCAGCCCGACGACGGCGCGGTCGAGGTCGAGGACCTGCTGCTGGGCTACAAGTTCGAGCTGCGTGGAAAATCGCACCGCATCGCCCTCGATCCCGCGGAGCGCTCGGCGGTGATCTGGCGCCTTCGCGCCCCGACCCGGGTTGCGTGAAGCGCGTGCCCGTGTCAGCAAAAAGCCCGGCGATCCGTGAGGATCGTCGCGGTGTCGCCTCAGTGTCGGCGCCTACCCACGCAGTGGACGGTACGCAAAGTCACCTCTCGCGAGGGGTCGCTGCGGAAACGCCGAAAACGCCCTTGAACTCGACGCATGAGGCAACGACGCGATGATCGATCGCAGCGATCCGCAATGGTACCGTGACGCCATCATCTACCAGATCCACGTCAAGTCGTTCTTCGACTCGAATAACGACGGGATCGGCGATTTCGAGGGCCTGACGCAGAAGCTCGACTACGTCCGCGACCTGGGGGTGACGGCCATCTGGCTGATGCCGTTCTACCCCTCGCCCCTGCGCGACGACGGCTACGATATCGGCGACTACCGCGATGTGAACCCCTCCTACGGCACGATGGAGGAGTTCCGAAAGTTCGTGGACGCGGCGCACGAGCGCGGCCTGCGCGTCATCACCGAGCTCGTCATCAACCACACCTCGGACCAGCACCCCTGGTTCCAGCGCGCCCGCGAGGCACCGGCCGGTTCGCCGGAGCGCGACTTCTACGTCTGGTCGGACACCGACACGCCGTATTCGGACACGCGCATCATCTTCCTCGACACGGAAGTGTCGAACTGGACCTGGGACCCGGTCGCCAAGCAGTACTTCTGGCACCGCTTCTATAGCCACCAGCCCGACCTGAACTTCGACAATCCGGCCGTGCTGGAGGGCGTGATCGAGGTCATGCGCTACTGGCTCGACATGGGTGTCGACGGCCTGCGCCTCGACGCGATCCCCTACCTGATCGAGCGCGACGGCACGAACTGCGAGAACCTCCCCGAGACACACACAGTCATCAAGGCGATCCGCGCGGCCCTCGACGCGAGCTATCCCGACCGGATGCTGCTGGCCGAGGCCAACCAGTGGCCGGAGGAGACGGCGCAGTATTTCGGCGACGGCGACGAGTGCCACATGGCATTCCACTTCCCGCTGATGCCGCGCATGTACATGGCGATCGCCCGCGAGGACCGGCACCCGATCACCGACATCATGCGTCAGACCCCGGAGATCCCCGAGGGCTGCCAATGGGCCATCTTCCTGCGTAACCACGACGAGCTGACGCTCGAGATGGTCACGGCGGAAGAGCGCGACTACCTCTGGTCGTTCTACGCCGCCGAGCGCCGCGCGCGCATCAACCTCGGCATCCGGCGCCGCCTGGCGCCCCTGCTGGAGAACGACCGGCGCAAGATCGAACTCATGAAGTCCCTCGTCCTGTCCATGCCCGGCACGCCGGTGCTGTACTACGGCGACGAGATCGGCATGGGCGACAACATCTATCTGGGTGACCGCGACGGCGTGCGCACGCCGATGCAGTGGTCGCCGGACCGCAACGGCGGCTTCTCGCGGGCCAACCCGCAGAAGCTGTTCCTGCCCTCGGTACAGGACCCGATCTACGGCTTCGACGCCATCAACGTCGAGGCGCAGACCCAGTCGCAGACCAGCCTGCTGAACTGGACGCGCCGCATGATCGCGATCCGCAACAACTCGGTGGCCCTCGGCCGCGGCGGGATGCAGTTCCTCTACCCGTCGAACCGCAAGGTCCTGGCCTGGATCCGCGAGTTCGAGGGCGAGCGCGTGCTCTGCGTCGCCAACCTGTCGCGGGCGCCCCAGGCGGTGCAGCTCGACCTCTCGGAACTGCGCAACGCCGTGCCGATCGAGCTGACCGGCGGCTCGGAATTCCCCGCCATCGGCGAGCTGCCCTACCTGCTGACGCTCCCGTCCTATGGCTTCTATTGGTTCTCGCTGAGTGCCGCGAACACCGGCAGCATCGGCCCGCAGCCGGAACTGCCCGAACTGTTCACCTTGGTGCTCACCGGCGGCATCGAGAGCCTGATGGCCGGGCGCGAGCGCACCGCCTTCGAGCGCACCGTGGCGCCGCGCTTCATCGCCACCCGGCGTTGGTTCGCCGCAAAGGGCTCGCGCATCAAGTCGGTGCAGGTCATCGACAGCGCCGCCCTGAAGGACGGCACTGGCGAGGCGAAGTTCCTGCTGCCGCGCGTCTCCGTCCACCTCTCCACGGGCGAGCGCCAGGACTACTTCGTGCCGGTGGCCGTCGACGAGGGCCGCGAGGACGAGGCGATGCTCCAGCACGCCGTTGCCCGTGTCCGGCGCGGCCCCCGCACCGGCCTGCTCCTCGGCGCTTCCGTCGTGCCCAACTTCGCCGTCTCGGTGATCGAGGGCATGAGGGAGGGCCGCGAAATCAAGACCGAGACCGGCCGCCTCGTCTTCTCGACCACTTCGGTGTTCGATCCCGAGGTGAGCTTCGAGGCCGGCGAGATCCGGGCGCTCAATGCCGAGCAGAGCAATACCTCGATCGCCATCGGCTCGAAGATGATGCTCAAGCTCCTGCGTCGTTTGCAGACGGGCGTACACCCCGAGATCGAGGTCGGGCGCTTCCTCACCGAGACCGCGCAGTTTCACAACACCCCGGCGCTTCTCGGCGTACTGGAGCATGTGGATGCGGAGGGCACCCGCACGGCGCTCGCCGTGCTCCAGAAGTTCGTCCCCAACCAGGGCGATGCCTGGACCCTGATGTTGGAGGGTCTGCGCCGCGACTTCGACACGGTGGTCCTGGCCCCCGAGAGCGAGGCGCCGTCGCCGTCCGAGGCGTTCGAGCCGCACCTGCGCTGGGCGATCCTGCTCGGCCGACGTACCGCCGAGATGCACAACGCCTTCGCGGTGGAGACGGACGACCCGGCCTTCGCGGCCGAGCCGTTCGACCATGCCGACCTGCACGCCCTGGGCGACGACACTCGCCGCCAGGCCGAGCGGGCTTTCCGGGGCCTCGACGGGCTGGCGGGCCGCGCCTCCAACGCGGCGAGCACCGAGCTTGCCGGCCGCCGCCGCGAGGTCGAGAGCGCCATCGAGGCGCTTACCGCCAAGGCGCCGGTCGGCGCGATGAAGACCCGCATCCACGGCGACTACCACCTGGGTCAGGTGCTGGCGGCCGAGGACGATCTCATCATCGTCGATTTCGAGGGCGAGCCTTCGCGTCCGGCCGACGAGCGCCGCGCCAAGTCGACGCCGTTGCGCGACGTCGCCGGGATGATGCGCTCCTTCGCCTACGGCGCCGAGACGGTGACCCGTGGCATCGCGGCTCGCTTCTCGGATTCCGAGGAGCGTGCGCGCCGGGCCTCCATCGCCTGGCGCGGCATGATCGATGCAGCCTTCCTCGACGGCTACCGCGAGGCCGTCTCGGTGAGCCGGGCCGCCGTGACCGATCCGGACACCGAGAGCCGCCTCCTCAAGCTCTCGCTCCTGACGAAGGCGCTCTACGAAGTCGATTACGAGGCCAACAATCGTCCGGACTGGATCGAAATCCCCGCACGTGGGGTTCTCAACATTCTGGACGAGATCAAGAAAGGCGTTTGAATGATGGGCATCGACGAGACGTTCGCGAAAAGGACCGGGCACCCCTCGGGCGCCTCCGGATCGGCGGACGTTGCGCCCGTTGCCACGCGGGCGCCGGAGGCTCCGGCGCCCGAAACGGCCACCCTTCACCCCGACACGATCGCCGCCATCATGGCGGCGAACCACGGCGATCCCTTCTCGGTCCTCGGCCCTCATCAGGTCGCCAGGGGTCAGTGGGAGGTTCGTGCCGTGCTCCCCGAGGCGAAGGGCGCCACCCTCCATGTCGGCGGCAAGCGGATCCCGTTCGAGCGCAAGCACCCGGACGGCTTCTTCGTCGCCCGTCTGCCGAGCGAGGGCCGTCCGCTCTACGAACTCGTGGTCGAGACCTGGGACGGCGTCGAGCGTTCGCGCCACGACCCCTACGGCTTCGGCTCCTCCCTGGACCAGGCGGATATCGACAACCTGCGTGAGGTCGGCAGCAACGTCACCTACCGCATCCTCGGCGCGCAGGCCCGCAACGTCGACGGGATCGAGGGCTTCCGCTTCGCGGTCTGGGCTCCGAATGCCCGCCGCGTCAGCGTGGTCGGCGACTTCAACACCTGGGACGGCCGGCGCCACCCCATGCGCCTCTGGCAGAACGGCGGCGTCTGGGAGCTGTTCATCCCGGGTCTTAAGGCCGGTGCCCATTACAAGTACGAGATCCGCGGCGCCGACGGGTCGCTCCTGCCCCTGAAGGCCGATCCCGTCGCGTTCGCGGCGCAGAAGCCGCCCGAGACCGCCTCCGTCCTCCAGGGGACGAACACGCCCGCCTGGCACGACGACAAGTGGATGGAGACGCGGGGGGCGAAGGATCCGCGCCATGTGCCGATCTCGATCTACGAGGTCCATCTCGGCTCCTGGGCGCGCGTCGCCGAGGAGGGCAATCGCTATCTGACATACCAGGAGCTCGGCGAGCGCCTGATTCCCTACGTCAAGGAGATGGGCTTCACCCACATCGAGATGCTGCCGATCACGGAGTTTCCGTTCGACGGCTCATGGGGCTACCAGCCCGTCTCGCTCTTCGCTCCGACCAGCCGCTTCGGGACACCGGACGACTTCGCGGCCTTCGTCGACGCGGCGCACGCCGCCGGCATCGGCGTGATGCTCGATTGGGTGCCGGGTCACTTCCCCCTCGATGCGCACGGCCTCGGCCAGTTCGACGGCACGCATCTCTACGAGCATGCCGACCCGCGCCAGGGCTTCCACCAGGATTGGGGCACCTACATCTACAACTTCGGCCGGACGGAGGTGTCGAGCTTCCTTGCCGCCAATGCCCGCTTCTGGCTCGAGCACTATCACCTCGACGGGCTGCGCGTGGATGCCGTGGCCTCGATGCTCTACCTCGACTACTCGCGCCGCCAGGGCGAGTGGATCCCGAACCGCTACGGCGGCAACGAGAATCTCGACGCCATCGAGTTCCTCCGCAAGACCAATGAGGCAACCTACGCGCACGCGCCGGGAACCCTCACGGTGGCGGAGGAATCGACCTCCTGGCCGGGCGTCTCGCACCCGACCTACACGGGCGGTCTCGGCTTCGGCTTCAAGTGGAACATGGGGTGGATGCACGACACCCTGAACTTCATGTCCAAGGAGACGATCCACCGCCGGTACCACCACCACGACCTGACCTTCGGGCTGCTCTACGCCTTCTCCGAGAACTTCATCCTGCCCCTGTCCCACGACGAGGTGGTGCACGGTAAAGGCTCGCTGCTCGGCAAGATGCCGGGCGACCGCTGGCAGAAGTTCGCCAACCTGCGTGCCTATTACGGCTTCATGTGGGGGCATCCGGGCAAGAAGCTGCTCTTCATGGGCTGCGAGTTCGGCCAGGAGAAGGAGTGGAACCACAACCAGAGCCTAGACTGGCACCTCCTCGATGACGGCATGCACCAGGGCGTCAAGGACCTGATCCGCGACCTCAACCACCTTTACGTCGGCACTCCGGCCCTGCACGAGCGCGACACCGAGGCGGGCGGCTTCCAGTGGCTGGTGGCCGACGACCAGGACAACAGCGTCATCGCCTGGGCTCGCAAGGGCCGCGAAGCCGGTGAGGTCGCCGTGGTGGTCTCGAACTTCACGCCGGTGCCGCGCACGGGCTATCGCATCGGCGTGCCCGCCGCCGGGTTCTACCGCGAGGCGATCAACTCGGACGCCGAAAGCTACGGTGGCTCGAATGTCGGCAACATGGGCGGCGTCCAGGCGGAGGCCGTCGAGAGCCACGGCCAACCCTACTCGGTCGCGCTGACGATCCCACCGCTGGCCACGATGATCTTCGTGCGCCAGGACTGACAAACTCGCGCTCGCGGAGAACCCTCCGCGAGCCGACCAATCCGCGTCGGCCGCGCCGCGCGATCCGGCCCCCTGAACGAAAGACGCCGGCGCG
>NZ_BPQL01000035.1 GCF_022179225.1 Methylobacterium goesingense | reverse complement strand
CCAGAATGTTCTTGCCCAGGATGCTTTTGCCCATGCTCGGATCCCGTCTCCGTGTCCTTGCGTGCCCGGAATTCGTGAGTGCCCGGGCCGGCCTCTCACTTCAGGTTCTCAAATCCCTGCGCGAAGCCCTTCATCGAGAGCGGAATGCCGACGCCCTCCTCCGGGGTCTGGAAGACGATGAAGGTCGCCTGGGCGCCGCCGCTGAACTGCTTGACCAGACCGTCATCCATCACGACCTCGGCGACGCAGCCCGTGGTCAGGCAGCGCACGAAACCGGCGCGGCCGACATCCGTCTTGTCGATCTTGAGCCCGAGGCCCGAGGGCAGCAGCACGCCGAGCGGAGCCACCACTCGCAGCAGGTAGCCGCGATTGTCGGCGGTCTTGAGCACGATCACCACGAGGGTGAGGTTCGGCCGGTCCTCCGCCGCGAGGTACTGCACCATGGCGCATTGCTCGGCCTTCGCGCCGGCCGGCGTCTCGCAGCGCAGCTGCCAGTCGCCAAAGGTGTTGCGCACCATGCCCTGCGCCGACGCGCCCTGCGGGCCGAAGCCCCCGAGCAGCAGAAGTGCACCGAGCGCGCCTGCCGCGACACCCCGGGCGACCAGGCCGCGTGCGCGCTGCACCATTCCACCAGACCCCACGCGTCGATCCTCTCGCATGGCCCGCCGCCCCGCGAGCCGTTAACCGAAAACACGGGTGTTCCGACCATGCTCGGCCCACGACTGTCAAGCGAAGCCCGAGCCTGGGAACCGACTATCGCGTCGCGCGTACAGCCTCTAGTGCTGACCGTCACGCTTGCCCGCCAACGGACGAATCCATGCGACTCCGCGCCTCTCTCTTCCTCGTCGCCCTCGCGTTCGCCGGTCCGGCCGTGGCCGACCCGCTGCCGGTGAACGAGACTACCTATGTCGAGCGCTCCCTGAACCGTGACGGGCCCCTGGTGATCGAGCACCGGCCGGTTCCGCGCACGCCGGGCGGGCGGCGCAGCGGTTCTTCGGCGGAAATCGCGGGTTTCTGCCGCGACGGCGGCATCATCCGGCGCCGGGACGAGTTCGGCCAGCCGGTGATCCTGCGGCAGCGCGAGGTCTGCGACGGCGTGGCGCCCCGGACCCTGAACCCCGGCGACGTCGATCCGCGCCCGACCTGGCCCGCCGAGCGTGTCGTGCGAAGCCGGGTGCTGCGCGTCCGGGGTTGAGGTCCCCTCAGCCGTAGCGGTGCAGACCGGCGCCGTTGCGCTTGAGCCAGCGCTCGGCCTCGTCCACGTGCGGGCAGAGCGACCCGACGAGAGTCCAGAAGCGCTGGGAATGGTTCATCTCGCGCAGGTGGCCCATCTCGTGGGCGACGAGGTAGTCGAGCACCAGGGGCGGCGCCAGGATCAGGCGCCAGGAGAAATTCAGTTCGCCCCGCGCGGTGCAGGAGCCCCAGCGGCTCCGGGTGTCCCGCAGGGTGATCCGGGTCGGCCCCTGGCCCAGCTTGTCCGTGTAGCGGGCCACGGCCTCGACGATGTCGCGCTGGGCCTCCCGCTTCAGGAAGTCCGCGACCCGGCGCCCGATATGGGGAGCGTCGCAGGCCACCGACACGACGGGCTCGTCCGCCACCCGCTCGAAGCGGGTCGCGCCGCTACGGGCGGCGCGATGCGCGATCCGGTGGGGCACGCCACGCACCGGCAGCACCGCATCGGCCGTGAAGAGCACGCGCTCCGGCATCTTGGCGAGGCGGGCCGCGATCCAGCCGCCGTGGCTGACCGCGAAGGTCCGGGCGACGGCGACCGAGGTTCGCGTCGGCAGGGTCATCACCACCTCGCCGGTCGCGCTCGACACGCGCAGGGTCAGCCGCCGGGCGGTGGGCCTGCGCCGAATCAGGACGCGCAGGGTCTCGCCCGCATGCACGATGTCGAGGTGATCCGGGTCCGCCCCGCGCAGCAATGCCAATCGCATGGCGTCAGCTTAGCGGCTGTCGCAGAGCTCCGCCATCGATCCCGGCGGCTTCATCCTCAGGTCTGATCGGCCGCGGCGGATTCGGGCTGGTGGGCGATCGCCTTCGTTTCGCCGGGGCCCGCCATCTCGCGGATGAAGGCGGCGATCCGGGGCGCGATCACGGTGCGGTAGCGCGAGCCGTTGAAGACGCCGTAATGCCCGACACCCTTCTGCAGGTGATAGGCCTTCCGCTCGGCGGACAGGTTCGGCGTCAGGTCCAGGGCGGCCAGCGTCTGGCCGACGCCGGAGATGTCGTCGTTCTCGCCCTCGACGGCGAGGATCGCGCATGTGCGAATGGCGGAGAGATCCACGCGGGCCCCCCGATGGATCATCGTGCCCTGCGGCAGGGCGTGGTCGACGAAGACCGTCTTCACCGTCTGGAGGTAGAACTCGGCGGTGAGGTCCATCACCGCGAGGTACTCGTCGTAGAACTCGCGGTGCTTCTCCGCCGAATCGCCGTCGCCCTTCACGAGATGGTCGAACATCTCCGTATGGGCGTTGACGTGCCGGTCGAGGTTCATCGCCATGAAGCCGGAAAGCTGGAAGAAGCCCGGATAGACGCTGCGCCAGGCGCCCGGATACCCGGCCGGCACGGTGGTGATGCAGTTGCGCTCGAACCAGGCCGTGCCGCGCTCCTGGGCGAGGCAGTTCACGGCCGTGGGGGAGCGGCGGGTGTCGATGGGCCCGCCCATCAGGGTCATCGAGCGCGGCACGGGTTCATAGCCCTGCGCCTCCATCACGGCGATGGCGGCCAGGACCGGGACCGCGGGCTGGCACACGGCCATGACGTGGAGATCGGGCCCGAGGTCGCGGAAGGCATCGAGCAGATAGTCGATATACGTGCCGAGATCGAAGCGCCCGGCCGTGAGCGGCACCATGCGGGCGTCGATCCAGTCTGTGATGAAGACCTGATGGCTCGGCAGCATCGCCTCGACGGTGCCCCGCAGCAGCGTGGCATAATGGCCCGACATGGGCGCCACGATCAGGAGCTTGGGTTGTGCTTCGGCGGGGCCGCGCACGAAGCCCCGGTCGAAGGTGACGATGCGGCAGAACGGGCGCTCCCAGACCACGCGCTCGCTCACTGGCACGCTGACCCCGTCCACCTGCGTGGTAGAAAGGCCAAAGCTCGGCTTGCCATAGCGCCGGGTCACCCGCTCGAACATCTCGCAGGCCGCCGCCACCGAGCGCGCATAGGGAGAATAGGCCAGCGGATTGGCGGGATTCAGCAAGCTGTGCTTGGCCATGTCGGCGACGAGACGCGCCGGCGTGGTCATGATCCGTGCCGCCTCGTACCAGTAATAGGACAGGTTCACGCGCCGTTCCCCCTTGTACCGTTGCCGTCATTCGCGCGGCGCCCGAAGCGCCGGCCGGACCGAATCCTCAACCTTCGATTCCTTCGATTTAGAGCAAATGCAATCGCCGCGAGAGCCGTGCAACGCTGATGCGGGGATGGACGCGAGACAACCAGGCCCTATCGTTTCCGGGACATGATCGACATGAGCACCAGCGGCTTCGTCCGCGACGCCCGCCACCTGCGGCTCGACACCTTCGTGCGGCTGCGCTGGCTCGCGATCACCGGCCAGAGCGCGGCGGTGGTAGGCGCGCAGTTCGGTCTCGGGCTGCCCCTTCCGTTCGGCTGGTGCTTCCTCGTCATCGCGACTTCGTCCTGGCTCAACCTGGCGCTCCGCATCCGCTTCCCGGCGAGCTACCGCCTCAGCGACGATTCGGCGGCCCTCCTGCTCGCCTTCGACATCATCCAGCTCGCGGCGCTGCTGTTCCTCACGGGCGGGCTGCAGAACCCGTTCTCGCTCTTATTCCTGGCGCCCGTGCTGATCTCGGCCACCGCTTTGCCGCCGGAGCGGACGCTCGCCCTCGGGCTTCTCGCCATCGGTCTGGCGACCCTCCTGGCCCTGGTGCACCGCCCCCTGCCCTGGTTCGCGGACGGACGGCTCGAACTGCCGTTTCTCTACATCTCCGGCATCTGGACCGCGATCCTGCTCGGCACCGCCTTTACGGGAGTCTATGCCTGGAAGGTGGCGGAGGAGACGCGCCAGCTCGCCCAGGCCCTGGCCGCCACGGAGCTCGTGCTCGCCCGCGAGCAGCACCTGTCGCAGCTCGACGGCCTCGCGGCGGCGGCGGCCCACGAACTCGGCACGCCGCTGGGCACCATCATGGTCGTCACGAAGGAACTCACCCGCCAGCTCGCCACGACGGCCAGCCCCGCCGTGCGCGAGGACCTCGCGTTGCTGCGCGATCAGGTCGACCGCTGCCGCGGCATCCTCTCGAAGCTGACCTCGCTGGACAGCGACGAGGCCGGCTTCCTCCAGACGGTCGGGCTCAGCCACCTCGTGGAGGAACTCGTCGAACCCCAGCGCGCCATGGGCATCCTCCTCGACGTGTCGAACCATGGCGACGGACCCGAGCCGGTGTGCCGGCGCAATCCCGGCGTGATGTTCGGGCTCGGCAACATCGTCGACAACGCCGTCGACTTCGCGAACGCGCGGGTCGTGATCGAGGCGCGCTGGACCCTGGAGCGGGTCTGGCTCGAGATCCGCGACGACGGCCCCGGCTTCTCCAGCGAGGTCCTGCTCCGGGCCGGCGAGCCCTACGTGACCACCCGCAGCCCCGACCGCTCGCGCAGCCCCGACAGCACGGGCGCGGGCCTCGGCCTTGGTCTTTTCATCGCCAAGACACTGATCGAACGCTCCGGCGCGCAGCTGACGTTGTCGAACGTTTCGCAGTCGGGCGCCACGGGCGCCGTGGTGCGAATCAGCTGGGCCCGCCACATCTTCGAGCGAGACGCGATCTCGCTGAATCACGCGCAATTGAGTCGTCCGCAACCCCTAACCGAAACCAGCGCGTCACCTATATAATGCAACAATGAAAACTCAGACGACGATCGATCAGGTATCACGGAGGAGCGTCGGATGCTGACGCAGACTGGAACCACGGCGCCCGGTGCCGACATCGCGCAGCTTGCCGACAACGATCCGCTCGCGGCCTTCACGGACCGCACCCTGCTGATCGTCGATGACGACAAGCCCTTCTCCACGCGGCTCGCCCGCGCGATGGAGATGCGCGGCTACGAAGTGCAAGTGGCCGAGAGCGTCGCCGACGGCGTTTCCATGGTCGATGCGCGACCGCCCGCCTTCGCCGTCATCGACATGCGGCTCGGGGACGGCAACGGGCTCGACGTGATCGCCCGCCTGAAGGAGCGCCGGCCCGAGGCCCGGGGCGTGATCCTGACGGGGTACGGCAACATCGCGACCGCCGTGACGGCGGTGAAGCTCGGCGCCTTCGATTACCTCGCCAAGCCCGCCGATGCGGATGAGATCCACGGCACGCTCATGGCGCAGCCCGGCGAGCGGGCCGACCCGCCCGAGAATCCCATGTCGGCCGACCGGGTGCGTTGGGAGCATATCCAGCGCGTCTACGAGCTTTGCGGCCGCAACGTCTCGGAAACCGCCCGGCGCCTGAACATGCACCGCCGGACGCTCCAGCGGATCCTGGCCAAGCGCGCCCCGCGCTGAGGCCGGGCTTCGACGAACGGGTGGGGCGACGTTGCGCGACCGATGTGGTTCGCGCTACGTCGCCCTTTCTCCGATCGGCACCGGGAGAGCCTGGCCGCCGGACTGGACATGGGACAAGTCGGCTGTGAACACGCGCAACCTCATCACCATCCTCAGCATGATGGTGCTCGTCGGCACGGAAGTCTTCGCCGTCGCGATCGCGGCGGGCTGGGCCCTCGCCGGCCTCTTCGACCTCGGCGACACAGTGGGCCATGTGCTGATGGCGGTTTTCAGCGTGGGGGCCGCCTGGGTCATGCTGCAATTGTGGCGCCGGGCGACCAGCATCGAGCCGCTGCGGGATCCGGCCGCTAAGACGCGCTGAGAGCGATCGGGTCAGACCGGTCCGCCGACGCTCCCTGCGTCCCGTTGGCCGTTTCGCGTTGCCTGAGGCGCGTTTCCCGATTATCGCCAGGGTGCCCTGACCTGAGCCGGGGTGCCCCGACATCAGATCGAGTCCGAGCCCATGAAAGCACGCATCATCGTCACCCTGAAGACCGGCGTGCTGGACCCGCAGGGCAAGGCGATCGAAGCGGCCCTGACGTCCTTCGGCCTCACCGGCATCGACGGCGTGCGGCAGGGCAAGGTCTTCGACGTCGAGATCGCGGGCGACGACCGCGCGGCAGCCGAGGCGACCCTTAAGAGCGCCTGCGAGAAGTTGCTCGCCAATACCGTCGTCGAGAACTACGCCATCGAGATCGCCTGATGCGCGCCGCCATCATCGTCTTCCCGGGCTCCAACCGCGACGCGGACGTGGCCCGGGCCCTGACACGATCGGGAGCCGAGGTTGTCAAAGTCTGGCACGCCGACACCGCGTTGCCGGCCGGCACGGATCTCGCTGTTCTGCCCGGCGGCTTTTCCTACGGTGACTATCTGCGCTGCGGCGCTATCGCAGGCCGTGCGGCGGCGATGGACGCGGTGCGCGCCCATGCGGCACGAGGCGGCCTCGTGCTCGGCATCTGCAACGGCTTCCAGATCCTGTGCGAATCGGGCCTGCTGCCCGGCGTGCTGATGCGCAACGTCGACCGGCGCTTTATCTGCCATCGTCAGCTGCTCCGGGTCGAGCGGGCCGACACGCGGTTCACCTCGGCCTACGCGCCGAACCAGGTGATCGACGTCTGTGTGGCCCATGGCGAGGGCAACTACTTTGCCGATGCCGACACCATTGCGCGTCTCGAGGGCGACGGCCGGGTGGCCTTCCGCTATTCGGACGCCGCAGGCAACCTGACGGTGGACGCGAACCGCAACGGCTCTTTGAACTCCATCGCGGGCATCTATTCCGAGAAGCTCAACGTGCTCGGCCTGATGCCGCACCCGGAGAACTTCGTGGAGGATCTCGTCGGCGGCACGGACGGGCGCGGCCTGTTCGAGAGCCTGGCGGCGTAAGCCATCCGACCCTCCCCCCTTTGCGGGGGAGGGTGATCGAGAAGCGACCAGGAGAGGGGGAAGCCCTATCCGGATAAGGCGCTCCCCTCAATCGACCCGCTTCGCGGGTCACCTTCTCCCGTAGAGAGGAGAAGGATCGATCGGTCTCAGTGGCCGTCGAATTCCATCAGCGTCCGCACCGGCACGTCGAGGTCGCGCAGCTTCTGAGCGCCGCCGATCTCCGGCAGGTCGATGACGAAGCAGGCAGCGACCACCTCGGCGCCGATCCGGCGCAGCAGGTTCACCGCCGCGCAGGCCGTGCCGCCGGTGGCGATGAGGTCATCCACCAGCAGCACCCGGTCACCCGGCTTGATGGCATCGACGTGGATTTCCATTTCGTCGGTGCCGTATTCGAGCGCGTAGGCAATCGAGACGGTCTGGTGGGGCAGCTTGCCCTTCTTGCGGATCGGCACGAAGCCCGAGGAGAGCTGGTGCGCCACCGCGCCGCCGAGGATGAAGCCCCGCGCCTCGATGCCCGCCACCTGATCGATCCGCCCACCCGCATAGGGATGCACCAGGGCGTCCACCGCCCGCCGGAAGGCCCGGGGGTCGCTCAACAGGGTGGTGATGTCCCGGAAGATGATGCCGGGCTTCGGGTAATCCGGAATCGAGCGGATCGAGTCCTTGAGCGCGATGTGGCGGCGCGGTTCCATGCGGGCCTCTCAGGAGGGTTTCGGGAGGTCGGGGCGATCAGGCGTTGGCGCGGCGCAGGATCTTAACGAGTTCGCTGTGGAGGATCTCGTTGCCGCAGGCGACGGAGCGGGCCGCCAGGGGCTCGGCGCCTCCGTCCGCGCTGGTGACGAAGCCGCCGGCCTCGGCGCCCCCGGCATAGCGCGTCGCGACGCCCTCGCGCCCGGCCTCGGTGAAGCCGAACACGTCCGTGAGGATCGCGGCCGTGGGGCCGGCCTCGCGCACCAGCAGGGTGACACCGTGGAAACCCCGGATCGCATGCTCGGGCGGGACCGTCCCTCCCGTCCAGGCGAGATCGTCCCCGGGGGCCTCGACCCCGACGAGCGCGAGCATCATGCCGTCCGGATCCCGGAAGCGCAGAACCGGCTCACCGAAGGCGTGCGCCGGGGCCTCGTGGGTGACGCCCTTCTCGACGAACCTGTGCGTCCACCAGCCGATGGACGAACGCGGCACGCGGAAGGCCGTCTCCTGCGTCTCCCCGATTCCGACCCGGCCGGGAGCCGCGTGCGCGATCGGGAAGAACGTCAGGATCGTGCCGGGACGCCCGGTCTCGTCACCGTAATAGAGGTGATAGGTGCCGGGATCGTCGAAGTTCACGGTCTTCTTCACGAGCCGCAGGCCGAGGACTTCGGTGTAGAAGTCGAGGTTGCGGCCGGCGGCGCCGGAAAAGGCGGTGACGTGATGGATGCCGTTCTGGGACATGGGACGCTCTCCTGGCAGGCGGCTCCGCGTCGTCTCGACGGTGCCGCGATGTCAGGAAGATGCGATCTCCCGCGTTCCGCGAAAATGGAAACGATGGAAACACATCGTTTCGAAATCTAAGCTCAACCAATCCACGTGACGGCCCGGCGCACCTCACAGGCGGAGCATCAGGTTGTGGAGGACGCGGGCGCGGGGAGGGGCCCTGACCGGCGGCGCGTCAGGCCGCGGTGATGTCGAGTCTCAAACCGCGTCCGCGCATCACCTTGCCGATCCGTTCGCGCATTCCGGGACAGAGCCGGTCCACCCGCATGTGCAACGTGTCGCCCGTGGGCGTTCCGGTGACCCACAGCCGGTAGTGCAGCCCCTCGTCGCGCAGCTGCTCCAGCAGGCGCTCGGAGGCGATGCGGTTGGCCTCATTGTTCTTGGCGATGAGGCTGCCATCCATGATCATTCCTCTCAGGGTTTCGCTCCGGTGTTCAGACAGGGCAACGCATGACCGGGGACTTTCATCCTCCGGCACGATGGCCAAATTCGAGGTCGGACTGCGCACGGCTCGTATGCGGTTGCGGAATGCGAATCCCGGACCAGGGGGGTGGGAGGGCCGCGATGCCGCCCTGATGCGCGCTTTCTAATGCCGCATCCTCCCCCAGTATGAAGCGGATTCCCGTCCATTCCGCTAAGCACGGGTGATCGGTGACCCGAGCGAAGCCCGACTCGCCATCCCTGGTCACCAACGCACGGGGACGGTCCGACGACACGGGCCGCCACGCCGTCGCGAGCCCCATGCCGATTTTTGCCCAGGAGGCTGCCGAGGGGGTTGCGTCGCCGGGGGCCAAAAGCTAAGACCCGCCTGCCTTTAGGGGCGTCGGAGCGTAGCGCAGCCCGGTTAGCGCACTAGTCTGGGGGACTAGGGGTCGGAGGTTCGAATCCTCTCGCTCCGACCATTCGAAGCCTGCCCCATCAGGGCTTCGAGCATTGCCGCCCCAGGGGCGCGCGGAACTTCATTTCATCAGAATTTTCGAGGGTGCCGCCGATTTCGTTCGGGTGGTTTGGCGCGATCCCTTTGTGGCCCGTCGGGCGACAGCGCGGGTGGTCTGGATCTCGGCACCGCACAAGCCGGGCAGGGCTGCCCACGCCCCACGGTGGCATGGTGCAGCCAGACGCCTGCGTGGTAGACAGCCTTCCACAATCTCGGGATTCCCGATCACCGGAGATGCGATGCGGCGGATCGACCTTCGGCAAGAACCGATGCCTTTGAAGGCCGGACGGGAAGCCGGAATGAAGTGGCGGGCGCGGTTTTATCCTATGCAGTCTCGTTCAACCGTCACACCGCGACAGTCTCGTCTTCAACGGGCAAGGAATCCCTGAGCCGATGAACATGTTCGTGCTCGCGCTGATGTTGGGGATCACCCTCGTGTCCGTCGGGCTTTTCACGTATGCGCTGGTGCAAGGCAACGTACTGATGCTGACTGCGCTGATCGCCATCATCATGGTCGCCTTCTATCCATGGCACCATAGACGATAGAGAGCGGCGGGCTTCATTACTGGCGAAAATAGCCACCGTATCAAATATTGTCTTAGAACGACGGCGCCACCACGTCCCGCTGGACGAAAATTCTGCGACCGTCTACATCCGCGAATTCTATGCTGCGGCATCCACGCGAAGCCTTCCGACGGTGCAACGAGCCGCCCCACGATGTTGAACCTGCAGTTTCTAAGGTATCCGTTCCTGTTCGGCGTGCCTGTCATGAAAGACCTGGCCGGACTGCGCGGCCTGTTCACGCGGCCCTACCAGAACTGGCAACCGGGCACGCCGGTCGTGGGGCATATGCTCAGTCGCGATCCGATCATCTTCTGCTGCCAACCGCAGCCTTGGCCATTCGGCGCTGCCGATTACTTCGCGCGCCGGTTCGCGGACAAACCCCTGGTGTTCCTGGTGCCCATCACCATGAGCCTCGAGCGCCGGATATTTGCCATGTCCCTCGCCGTGCAGCATCGCCGCTTCGAAAAGCGGTATCCGCATGCGCGCATGATCATGTTGGCGAACACCCGGGATGAGGAACGGATTCTCCGTGGTCTCGGGGTCGCGGCGCAATTCGCGCCGCAGAACATGTTCGTCAACGAGACCATGTATCACCCGCTGCCGGGTCGCGAGCGGACGTTCGACGCGATCTATAATGCCCAGCTCGCGCCCTTCAAGCGGCATGATCTGGCCCGGCTCGTGCCGAGCTGTGCTTACGTGACGAAGATGTTCAGCTACTGGCCCGCACAACTCAAGCGTCAGCAACTCGACAAGTTCGTCCGCACGATGCCGCTTGGACACGCCATTCTGAACGACGTCGTCCCTGACGGCATCGTTCTGATGAGCCACGTCGCGGTCAACGAGGCCATGGCCTCGGCGCATGTGGGCCTCTGCCTCTCGAAGCTCGAAGGCGCGATGTATGCGAGCATCGAGTACCTGCTCGCCGGGTTGCCGGTCGTCTCCACCCGCAGCCGCGGGGGTCGCGATACGTTCTTCCATCCGGACACCACGCTGATCGTGGACGACGATCCCCGGGCCGTGCGGGACGGGGTGGCGGCCATGAAGAGCCGCAACATTCCACCGGACTACGTCAGGGCCACCACGATGAAGCTGGTGGCCGAGGAACGTACGCGCTTCAACGCCTTCATCTCCGGGTTGAGAAACGGTCACGGCGTCGATGTCGAGACCGGCTGGTCGTTCGATTATTATCACAAGCTCGCGCGATCCTCGGTGCTGTCCGATTTCGAAGCGCAGCTCGCGGCCGGCGCCTGACGGTCGCCGCACACCCGTAGCCCTATTCCGCCGAAAGCGGCGAAGGCCCCCGGTTCGGCGCGTCGCTGACGGCGGCGCGGGTTCCAGCGTTGGGAGACGGTACGTGCGCCCCCGCACAAGCTTGTGGGGTAGAGCCCCCGTGACGGCTGGCCTCGGTGCGCAACGTCTCCAAATGACAGCATCGACGGGCCGGGCCACGTGCCGGGCGCCGTCCGTTTGTCCTTGAAACAACGTGAGTCTCCCACATGACCACCCTGTCCGACCCGATCCGCATCGGCGCGATCGAGGCCAAGAACCGTGTCTTCATGGCGCCGCTTACCCGGGGCCGCGCCACCGCTCAGCATGTGCCGACCCCGATCATGGTGGACTATTACCGCCAGCGTGCCAGCGCCGGCCTCATCCTGACGGAGGCCACCGGGATCTCGCAGGAGGGTCTGGGATGGCCCTTCGCGCCGGGCATCTGGTCGGACGAGCAGGTCGAGGCCTGGAAGCCGATCGTCCGGGCCGTGCACGAGGCGGGCGGCAAGATCGTCTGCCAGCTCTGGCACATGGGTCGCATCGTTCACCCCGACTTCCTCGGGGGCGCCAAGCCGGTCTCGGCCTCGGCCACCACGGCGCCGGACGCCGCCCACACCTACGAGGGCAAGAAGCCCTACGCGGAAGCCCGGCCGCTGTCCGTCGACGAGATTCCGCGGCTGCTGGCCGATTATGATCGCGCCGCCCGCAACGCCATCGCGGCCGGGTTCGACGGCGTGCAGATCCATGCGGCGAACGGCTACCTTATCGACCAGTTTCTGCGCGACGGCTCGAATTTCCGGACCGACGCCTATGGCGGCTCCATCGAGAACCGCATCCGCCTGCTCACGGAGGTGACCCGGACGGTCGCCGACGCCGTCGGTCGAGACCGCACGGGCGTGCGCCTGTCGCCGAACGGGGCGATCCAGGGCGTCGACGATTCGAACCCCGAGGCCCTGTTCGGTGCCGCGGCGGCCGCCCTCTCGAAGATCGGTATTGCCTTCCTCGAGTTGCGCGAACCGGGCCCGAACGGCACCTTCGGCACCGCCAATCATCCGCCGATCGCCCCGACGATGAAGGCCGCGTTCGACGGCCCCTTGATCCTGAACTCGGATTACGACGGTCCCCGCGCGCAGACGGCGCTGGAGGAGGGACAGGCGGACGCCGTCGCGTTCGGACGCCCGTTCATCGCGAACCCGGACCTGCCCGAGCGTCTGGCCAAGCACGCGCCCCTGAACAAGGACGAGGCGAAGACCTGGTACAGCCAGGGCCCCGAGGGCTACGTCGACTACCCTGCTCTCGGCACGGCCAAGGCTGCGTGAGGACAGCGTGAGAATCGGCCGCCCCCCGGCGCCTCGGCATCGGAGGGCGGCCTGGCGCGCAGGGATTTGGCGCACATGGATGCAACAGGGACGTTCATCATACGTCACGATTGCGCGTTCCGGCGCTACCGCAGGTGCCGATGAGCACCTATGTGTGAGGATCGGCGGGGATCACGACGTTTGCCTTCGACCTTCACCTGCTCAGTCGCGACCACCGGATGGACCGAGGCGGAGCGGTTGGCGGAGTTGCACGGCCTCGGCCTGGAATCGGACGGGGGCGGCGCTCGCTACGACGACCTGACGCGCATTGCCGCCCTGGTCTGCGCGGCCCCGATCGCCCTGGTGAGCCTGGTCGAGCAGGACCGGCAATGGTTCCGCTCTCGCATCGGGTTCGAATTGCCCGAAACCCCGCGGGGGATGTCGATCTGCTCGCACGCGATCGAAGGCGGGGAACTCCTCGTCATCCCGGACCTGACCGAGGATCCCCGCACCCGCGACAACCCCCTCGTGACCGGCGAGCGGCGCCTGCGCTTCTACGCCGGGGCCATCATTAGGGCGCCGTCCGGGATGCCGCTCGGGACCCTCTGCGTCCTCGACCGGGAGGCACGTCCGGACGGACTGACCGCCGTCCAGACCGAGACCCTTGAGGCACTCGCCCGCCAGGTCTCGACGCTGATCGAGTTGACCCGGACCCGGAGCGAGGTCGATGCGCGCGAAGCAGATCTGGCGGCGAGCGAGCGCCGCTTCCGGGTGATGACCGCCGCCATGCCCCAGATGGTCTGGACCACGCTGCCGGACGGCTACCACGACTTCTACAACGACCGCTGGTACGCGTTCACCGGAGTTCCGTACGGCTCGACGGACGGCGAAGGCTGGAACGGCATGTTCCATCCCGAGGATCAGGAGCGGGCCTGGACCCGCTGGCGGCATAGCCTTGCCACCGGTGAGCCCTACGAGGTGGAGTACCGGCTACGCCACCATTCCGGTGCCTATCGCTGGACGCTGGGCCGCGCGATGCCGCTCTACGATGCGGACGGACGGATCGAGCGCTGGTTCGGCACCTGCACGGACATCGAGGATCTGAAGCGCGCCGAGGGCGAGGCGCGCAAGCTCGCCGCCATCGTCGAGCAATCCCAGGACTTCATCGGCATGGCCGACCCGGCGGGCTTCGTCCACCACATCAACGAGGCCGGGCGCCGACTCGTCGGGCTGCCCGACATCACGGCGGTCGCCGGCACCCACGTCACCGACTACTTCATGCCCGAGAGCCAGGCGGTGGTCACCGGCACGGTGCTGCCGGCGGTGGAGCGGCAGGGCTGGTGGGAGGGGGAACTCGCCTTCCGCCACTTCGCGACCGGGGAGGGGATCGCGGTCCTCTACAACATCTTCCCGGTGCGCGACGCCGACGGCGCCTTCGTAGGCTACGCCACGGTGACCCGCGACCTGCGCGAGCGCAAACGCGCGGAGGAGGCACGCGATCTCCTGATCAAGGAGCTGTCCCACCGCATCAAGAACATCTTCGCGGTGGTGGGCGGCATCGCGGGCCTTTCGGCGCGCACCGATCCGGCGGCCCGCCCCTTCGTCACTGCCTTCCGCGAGCGCCTCGGGGCCCTGGCGCAGGCCCATGAATACGTGCGGCCGCATTCGCCCGCGAGTGCACCGGCGGTGAAGGGCCAGACGCTGTTCGGCCTCATGCGGCTGATCATGGCCGCCTACACCCAGGATGGCCGCGAGCGCATCGTGATCTCGGGCGACGACGTCGCCGTGGGCGAGCGCACCGCGACGGCGCTCGCCCTGATCATGCACGAGCAAGCCACCAACGCGATGAAATATGGCGGCCTCTCCACGGAGGCCGGCAGCGTGCTGCTGACCGGTCGCCGGGAAGGGTCGACCTACACCCTGACCTGGGCTGAGCGCGGCGGCCCGACCGTCGCGGGCCCGCCGACCCGGCAGGGCTTCGGGACCGTGCTGGCCCAGCGCAGCGTGGCTGGCCAGCTCGACGGCGCCCTGGAGCAGGATTGGGCGCCGGGCGGCTTGGTGATGCGCCTCGTCGTCCCCGTGGATAACCTCGGCTCTTGATCCACCCCCGGTATCGGCTCGTCGCCTTCGACTTCGACGGCACCCTGGCCGACAGTTTTCCCTGGTTCACCTCCGTCATCAACGACGTGGCGGACCGGTACCGCTTCCGTCGCATCGCCGCGCACGAGACACACGCCCTGCGCGGGATGGATGCCCGCGGGATCGTCCGCCATCTCGGCATCCCGGCCTGGAAGCTGCCCTTCATCACCCGGCACATGCATCGGCTGGCGACGCAGGACATCGCCGCGATCCCGCCCTTTCCCGGCATCCCCGCGATGCTGGCGGACCTCGACGCCGCCGGCCTGCGCCTCGCGATCCTGAGTTCGAACCGCGAATCCAACATCCGCCAAGCCCTGGGTCCGGTGTCGGCCGGACGCTTCGACACCTATGCCTGCGGGGCTTCGCTGTTCGGCAAGGGCAAGCGCCTGCGCGCCCTGATCCGGGGGGCCGAGGTCGCGCCGTCCGAGGTGCTCTATGTCGGAGATGAACTTCGCGACCACGCGGCGGCGACCGAGGCGGGCTGCGATTTCGCTGCCGTGGCCTGGGGTTACACCCGCGCGGACGCCCTGGCGGCAGGCCGACCCGCCTGGCTGTTTCGAGAGCCCGGGGAGATCGCGGAAACCCTGGCACCCCGTGGTGACGGTGCCACAGCCCGCGAGGAACCGCGCGCGGAAACCCCGTGACGTCTTGCCGGATCGGTCCTACCGGCGGCACGTTGACCTCCGACGTCGGCCGAGCCGGGTTCGAGGGGTCCCCGCCATGGACAAATTGCTTTCGTCGAGCGCCGTCGGCGCCGTAGGCTCACCGGAGCGTGCCGTGACCGCGCGGCGGTCGCTGCGCGTCGCGCGGTCCCATCCGCTGGTGGCGAGCCTCGCGGGCGGACTCCAGGCGACCTACGCGGCCCAGCCGGAGGAGGCGGTGACGGAGCACTTCGCGAGCCTGCTTGCCCGCCTGGACCGCAGCAGCGCCGGGGGCCGCTAGGCCCTCAGGAACGCAGGCGCTCGCGGCGGCTCCGGGCCACCGCGCGGCGCAGGACCCGTGAGAGCTGCTCCACCGAATAGGGTTTGTGCAGCAATTCGAAGCCGTGGCTGCCCTCCTCGGCCAACACATGGCTGTAACCGGACGCCAGCACCACCGGCAGGTCGGGGCGGCGCTTGGCGATCTCCTTGGCGAGTTCGATCCCGTTCATGCCCGGCATGACCACGTCCGAGAACACCACCTCGAACCGGTAGGGAATCTTCTCGATCTGGCGCAGGGCATCGGCCGCGTTGGTAGCCCAGACCGTGTGATAGCCGAGTTCCGCCAGGGTCTGGGTGGCGAAACCACCGACCTCCGGGTTGTCCTCGACCACCAGCACGCAGGTGCCGTGCCCGTCGGTGAGTGGCTCGGCCTCCTCCGGCACCGGGTCGGCCGGAACCGCGTCCGCGATGCGCGGCAGATAGAGGGTGAAGGTGGCGCCCCGGCCGGGCACGCTTTCCGCGAGGACCTCCCCGCCCGATTGCTTGGCGAACCCGAAGACTTGGCTGAGGCCGAGGCCCGTGCCCTGGCCGACGCCCTTGGTGGTGTAGAAGGGCTCGAAGATCCGGTGCAGCGCCTCCGGCGCGATGCCGCCGCCCGTATCGGTGAGCGACACCGCCACGAAGGCGCCCATGCCGATCCCGAGGGGCGGGATGCCCTCCACCGGCCGGACCCGGATCGTCAGCCGTCCGTGTCCATCCATGGCGTCGCGCGCGTTCACCGCCATGTTGACGAGGGCCGTGTCGAACTGGCTCGGGTCGGCGTGGACGTAGGCGGGGGCGTCGGGAACCTCCAGCACGATCTCGATGCGGGCGCCCGTGAGGGTCCCCACCATCTCGCTGATCGCCGTGACGCTGGTGATGGCATTGAAGATCTCAGGCTTGAGGGCCTGGCGGCGGGCGAAGGCGAGGAGCTGGCCCGTGAGCTTGGCCGCGCGGGCCACCGTGTCGGAAATCGCGTCGACGTAGCGCGCGCGCCGCTCCTCGGGCAGGCCCGGCCGCTTCAGGAGGTCGGTTGAGGATTTGATTACGGTGAGCAGGTTGTTGAAATCGTGCGCGACGCCGCCGGTGAGCTGGCCCACGGCCTCCATCTTCTGAGCCTGTCGTAGGGCCTCCTGCGCTTGGTCGAGGGCGGCCTCCCGTGCCTTGTCCTCGGTGATGTCGCGCCCGCTGCAATAGGCGCGCCCGCCCTCCGGCACGGCCGTCCAGGAGATCCAGCGATAACGGCCGTCGCGGGTGCGGTAGCGGTTCTCGAAACGGAACACCGGCATGTTCGCGCGCAGCGCGTCGATGGCCTGACGACTCCGGCCCGCATCGTCGGGGTGGATCAGTTCGACCACGGAACGGCCCGCGACCTCCGATTCCGTCCAGCCAAGGATGATCTCCCAGGCGGGGTTCAGCCGCTCGAAGTAGCCGTCCGGGTGGAACACGCCGAGGAGGTCTGGGCTCACCTGCCAGGTCAGACCGCGCTCGTGCGAGCGCAGGATGACCTGGCGCTCGAGGTCGGCGTTGAGGAAGCGCAGCTCCGCCTCGTTCCGGCGCAGGGCGATCTCCGCGAGGGCGCGGTCGGTGACGTCGACCCCCTCGACGAAGACACCCGTGACGGTGCCGTCGTCGCCGAAGATCGGCTGGTAGACGAAATCGAGGTAGCGCTCGCTCTCCGGGCCGCCCGCCTCGACCTGAAGTGTGATCGGCGAGGCGGTGGCGGTGAAGGCCTCGCCGCTGCGATAGACGGTGTCGAGGAGGTCGAGGTAGCCCTGCGCGGCCGCGTCCGGCAGGGCCTCGGCCACCGTCCGACCGATCAGGGGGCGGTCGCCGACAAGGCGCAGATAAGCCGGGTTCGCGAGTTCGAACCGGTGCTGCGGCCCGCGCAGGACCGCCATGAAGCTCGGGGCCTGGGCGAAGAGCTGCTCCAGGCGGCGACGCTCGGCACTGGCCTCGCGTTCGGCCTGGAGCCGCCCCGTGGTCTCGGCGCAGGCGCAGAACATGCCGGCGACTTGGCCCTCATCGTCGCGGACCGGCGTGTAGCCGAATGAGAAGTACGTCTCCTCCGGGTAGCCGTTGCGGTGCATGATGAACGCGATGCCGTCCATATGCGTCGCTTCGCCCGCATAGGCTCGGGCCAGGATCGGCTCCACCTGATCCCAGATGTCGTGCCAGAGGTCGCGGAAGGAGCCCCCGAGGGCGGCGGGGTGGCGCGCCCCGCACATGGCCGCATATCCGTCGTTGTAGAGGGTGACGTAATCGGGGCCCCAGACGATCAGCATCGGCTGCTGCGAGCCCAGCATGACGCCCACGAGGGTCTTCAGGGCCTGGGGCCAGTGCGCCGGGGAGCGGAGGGGCGAGGTGGACCAATCGAAGGCGCGCAGCAGCGCTCCGGTCTCACCGCCCTCGATCAGGAATCCATCGCGCGACGGCATCGACGAGCATCCTGCACAGGCTTGCGCGACGGGGTCCGAGCCGCGTCGCGCCGCGGCATCCTCGGCCTGCCGCGCGCTTCATGGTGACGGGCCGCCATGCCGGGCGGCCCTCGGACGACCCGGACGGATCGCCCGGGCGAACCCACCGGCTACAGGCCGCGATTGGCGCCCGGAACGACGCTGGTGCCGGAGCCGCTGCCGAACGGCTCGTACTTGGTCAGGCCGCGGAAGAGCTGGCTGAGGAAGGCGCGGTCGGCGCCGCTGGTCGGGGTCGTGCGCTCAATGAAGTCGAACACCTTTCCGTCCTGGAGGCCGTAGAGCGCGACCCGCTCGACCTTGAAGGCGGAGGTGAAGTAGACGGCGGTGACCTTCTGGTCCTCGACCTGCTCGCCGAGGAACAGGACCGTGCGGCGCGTGTTCTGGCTGATGTAGTACCAGGACTTGTTGCCGACCGTGGAGACGGTGGAGGGCGTGCCCAGGATCTGAAGCACCTGCTCGGCGCTCATGCCGGGCTTCACCGTGGCCAGCGCCGCCTGGTCGATCTGGTAGCCGTGGCGAATGTCCTCGCCGATGCAGCCGGACACGCCGGCTCCGATCACGCCGAGGACGGCGAGGCGAGCGAGCGACGATACGAGACGGCGCGACATCGGCCACCCTTGAGCTTGCGAGGAACTGAACGCGTGCATGGCCCCGATTCCCACCCCGGCACCGAGGCCTTCGAAGAATCCCGATGGAGGTTGCACCTTGACCGTTCGCTGCCGTAACGCGGGGTTATGGTTTTGACAAGGCAAGCCCGGCCACAGCCGCCGGCCGACATTCCTCCCTCCACCGCGACGCGGGGAGGCGGCGCGTGATCGGCGGTCTCGTGGCGCGCCTGCGCGCCTGGGGCCGACCAGGCCCCCGCGAACGGCTGATCGAGACGCTGCACCTGCGCGTCAACGCGGCCGCGCGCCGGCCCGGCCTCTACACCGGGCTCGGGGTGCCCGACACGCTGGAGGGGCGCTTCGAATGCCTGATCCTGCACGTCATCCTGGTGCTGCGGCGCCTCAACCGGCTGCCGGCGCCGGCGGCGGACGTGGCGCAGGACCTCGTGAATTCGGTTTTCCTGCAGCTCGATTCGTCCTTGCGCGAATCCGGCATCGGCGATTTCGGCGTGCCGAAACGCATGAAGAAGCTCGGGGCCGCGTTCTACGGCCGGGCCGAGGGCTACGACGCGGCCCTCGATGCCGGCGATGCCGCCGCGCTCCGGGCGGTGCTCGCCCGCAACGTCCTCGGGCTCGCCGCGCCGGAGGCCGCCACGCATCTGACCGACTACGTCCTGGCCGCCGCCGAAGCCCTGGCACGGGCCGACCTGGACGACCTCATCGGGGAAGGCCCGCGCTTCCCGGACCCCGAAGCCTTCTTCGCGGATACCCAAGCCTTCGCCGCTACTCTGAACGAGCCCGGCGCAACACCGACACGGACGACACCATGACCCGCCTGGATGAAACCGGCCCCCTCTCGCGGATCGTCAGCGTCGACCGGCTCCGGCGCAGTGACGGACACCTGACCGTGACCGCGAGCCCCGAGGAATGTGCGGCGCTCGCGCGGGATTTCGCGATTCCGGCCATCCGCGATCTCGTCGGCACCTACGAGACCAGCGGACCGCCCTCGGCCTTCCGGGTGCGCGGCACCGTGAGGGCGACCGTCACGCAGGTCTGCTCGGTGAGCCTCGACCCCTTCGACGGGCCGGTCTCCGAACCCGTCGACCTGCTGTTCGCCGATACGGACCGGCTCCAGGGCACCGATGCGGAGGACGCCGACGTCCCCGACCCGATCATCGGCGGCAAGATCGACTTCGGCACCATCACGGCGGAATTTTTGGCGCTGGGCCTCGATCCCTATCCGCGCAAGCCGGGGGTCAGCTTCGAGCCGCACGTGGAGGACACGGACGTGCCCCCGCTCGCCGCCCTCGGCGCCCTGAAGCCGGCCAACGACTGACGCCGTCCGGACCGATCCGGCGCCGGCTTTGGCCGTCGAGCTCAGATTTCGTTTGCCCGCCCGGCCTCAATCGTTATTTTCCGCCGCGCCGGGCACGGGGCCGGCGGTTTCTCGCGCCCCCGCCCATCCTCGGCCCTTCCAGAAAGGGCCGTTCCCACCCGCGACCAGAGGCCACCGGCCACCCGACATGTCCCAGAGAGTGTGCATCTCGCTCGACGCCATGGGCGGCGACCACGGCCCCACGACGGTGGTGCCGGGCGCTGCCATCGCCCGCGAGCGCCATCCCGAGATGACGTTCCTGATATTCGGGGACGAGGCGATCCTGACGCCACTGGTGGCGGCGGAGCCGCGCCTGAAGGGCGCCGTCGAGATCCGTCACACGACGGTGTCGATCGCCATGGACGACAAGCCGAGCCAGGCCGTGCGCTCGGGGCGCGGCAAGTCCTCGATGTGGCGCGCCATTCAGGCGGTGAAGGATGGCGAGGCGGATGCCGCCGTCTCGGCGGGCAACACCGGCGCCCTGATGGCGATGTCGAAGATCTGCCTCAAGACATTGGCGGGCATCGAGCGCCCGGCCATCGCCTGCCTCTGGCCCACCGTGCGGGGCGAGAGCGTGGTGCTCGATGTCGGCGCCACCATCGGCACCGATGCCGAGCACCTCGTCGAGATGGCGGTGATGGGCGCGGCCATGGCCCGGATCGTGTTCGACATCGACCGGCCTACGGTGGGCCTCCTCAACGTCGGCACCGAGGAGATGAAGGGCAACGAGGCAGTGAAGGAAGCCGCCCGGACCCTGCGGGAGACCGACCTACCGAACCTCGCTTATCACGGCTTCGTCGAGGGCAACGACCTCGGTAAGGGCACGGTGGACGTCGTGGTCACGGAAGGATTCACCGGCAACATCGCCCTGAAGACCGCGGAGGGGACGGCCAAGCAGATCGGCAGTTACCTGCGCGCCGCCATGAGCCGGACGCTCTCCGCCAAGATCGGCTACTTCTTCGCCCGCCACGCCTTCAAGGCGCTGCGGGAGAAGATGAACCCGAGCCGGGCCAACGGGGGCGTGTTCCTCGGCCTCGAAGGCATCGTGATCAAGAGCCACGGCTCCGAGGACGAGCACGGTTTCGCGGCGGCCGTCGACCTCGCCCACGACATGGCCCGTCACGACCTCATGCGGACCATTCGCGACATGCTCGACCTGACGCCGGCGACCGCCTCGTCGTGAGTGGGGTGGGACGAAAGAAGGACGGCCCCATGACGGTCTTTTCCAGATGACGGTCTTCTCAAATCCGGTGCGGCGCTCGGTGGTGATCGGCTGCGGCTCGGCCCTGCCGGCCCGGTGCGTGACGAACGACGAGCTCAGCCGCACCGTCGACACCTCGGACGACTGGATCGTGCAGCGCACCGGCATCCGCCAGCGCTACCTCGCGGATGCCGGCGAGACGACCTCGGTCCTCGGGGCCCGTGCCGCCCGGGCCGCCCTCGACGCGGCGGGCCTCACCGCCGACGACATCGACCTGATCATCTGCGCGACCTCGACGCCGGACCACACCTTTCCCTCCACCGCCACCGAGATCCAGGCGGCACTCGGCATGCGCGGGGGCTTCGCCTTCGACGTGCAGGCGGTCTGCGCCGGCTTCGTCTACGCCGTCACAACCGCGGACAAGTTCCTGAGCACGGGAAGCGCCCGGCGCGCCCTCGTCATCGGCGCCGAAACCTTCTCGCGTATCCTCGACTGGGAGGACCGCACCACCTGCGTGCTGTTCGGCGACGGCGCCGGCGCCATCGTGCTGGAGGCGCAGGACGGGGCGGGCACGAGCGCCGACCGCGGCGTGCTCACCGCGAGCCTACGCTCGGACGGGCGCCACCGCGACAAGCTCTACGTCGACGGCGGCCCGGGCTCGACCGGGACCACGGGTCACCTGCGCATGACCGGCAAGGAGGTGTTCCGCTTCGCGGTCGGCTCCGTGACCGACGTGATCGACGAGGCCTTCCGGGCCTCCGGCACCACAGCCGACGACCTCGCCTGGTTCGTGCCACACCAGGCCAACCGCCGGATCATCGAGGCCTCCGCCGACAAGCTCGGCATCGCCCGCGAGAAGGTGGTGCTCACCGTGGACCGGCACGGCAATACCTCAGCGGCCTCGATTCCCCTCGCCCTCGACGTCGCCTGCAAGGACGGGCGCATCCGGGCCGGCGACCTCGTCATGATCGAGGCGATCGGCGGGGGATTCACCTGGGGTGCCGCACTGATCCGTTGGTAGGCCTAGCCGGCTCAAAGGAGCCGATCGACGGAGGTGATCCCCTCGGTAATGCCGACGCAGTGTTGACCCCGGCGTGAACGCCGATTAGCGTGCGCGATCATAGAGATACTAAGAAAACTCAAATCGCCTTGGGGAATGTCGCATGACGGGAAAGACGGTCACACGCGCCGATTTGAGCGAGGCCGTCTACCAGCAGGTCGGCCTGTCGCGGACCGAGTCCTCCGCCCTCGTCGAGACCGTGCTTTCCGAGATCTGCGCCTGTCTCGCGAGCGGTGAGACGGTGAAACTGTCCTCGTTCGGCTCCTTCGTGGTGCGCAGCAAGGGCCGCCGGGTCGGGCGCAACCCGAAGACCGGCGTCGAGGTCGCGATCGAGCCGCGGCAGGTCATGGTGTTCAAGCCCTCGAACGTGCTGAAGGCGCGGATCAACGGCCTGAACGGCGCCGCCGAACACGACGACGATTGAGGCGTCCGATGTCCCTCGCGATCCGGACCGACGCGGTGACGCCCGACCCCGGCCCAGGGGCGACACCCGCGCGGGACGTGCCGGAAAAGAGCGCGAGTGCCTTTCGCACCATCAAGGAAGCCGCCGACGAACTCGCCGTGCCCCAGCACGTCCTGCGCTTCTGGGAGACGCGCTTCAGCCAGGTCCGCCCGGTCAAGCGCGCCGGCGGGCGGCGCTACTACCGGCCCGAGGACGTCGACCTCCTGAAGGGCATCCGGCACCTGCTGCACGGGCAGGGCTACACGATCAAGGGCGCCCAGCGCGTGCTGCGCGAGCGCGGCCTGCGCTTCGTACAGTCGGTCGGGCGTGGCGAGGTCGAGGTAGCCGCCCCCTCCGCACAGGATGCGGAGAGCGTGGCCGAAGCCCGGCCCGACCCCGAAACTCGGCCCACCGGGGATGCGGCGAGCCTCGCGCCGGAAACCCGGAGCATGCTGGAAGACGCCCTCGACGACCTGCGGGCCTGCGCCGCCGCCATTGCGCGCCTGCGAGTGCCGCCGGAGCCGGCCGCCGAAGGCTGAGCGCCACCGGACCGCGCTTCGGCGGGGCCGTGACCACTCGACGGGCGCATGCCCCATCCCCACATCCGCCGGACACGGGCCACGTCCGCTCCCCCGGGGCGGGCCGCCCGATGTCATCGGAGTTCGTCCTGCATGTTGCTCGCCCGTTCCGTCACCCTCCTCGCCGCCGGCATCCTCCTCACGGGGCCGGCCCTGGCCCAGACCACGGTCACGCGCAGCGAGACCGCCGCCAGCGGCAAGAGCGTGCGCCTCGTCATCGTGCCGAACCTCAAGAAGGATTGCTCGACGGGCCCGATGCCCGAAATCCGGGTCAACGGCGCCCCGAAGAACGGCTCGCTCATCACCAAGGTCGGCAAGCTCAAGACCCCGGCCAAGTTCCGCTGCCCTAACAAGGACGCGGCGGTGCAGGCGGTGTTCTACCAGAGCAAGGACGGGTTCACCGGCAGCGACGAGGTGACGGTGGACGTCAAGGATTCGGACGGCAACGTCCAGACCCAGACCATCAAGATCACGGTCGGCGCGGGCAAGCCGGACGCCAAGCCGGATGCGGCGAAGTCCGGCGCCACCGACCTCTGAGGCCTGGACGCCGAGCCCCTTCCGCCCCGAGGTCACGAACCGGACCGGCGGCGGAAGGGGCGGCAAGGGGAGGGCTGCATTGGGAGGGCTGCACGGGGAGGGCTGCACGGGGAGGGCTGCCGGCGCCGGGTGTTGCACTGTGGCACGCATCACACGCCCAAATTTCGTCCGCATCGCGCTGCGACAAAACTGGGCCTGTCAGTTGCATCCAAGCCGAGACAGGATGAAGCTGTCGCTGTCGTGAGGGGATCGGAAAGCCTATGCCGTCGACGAACGACCTGTTCCAGAGCTTCGCCCGTGGCTACGAGGCGCGTCGCGATACGGAGATGAGCCTCTCCGAATATCTCGAGGCCTGCCGCGACGAACCGTTGATGTACGCCTCCGCCGCTGAGCGCATCCTCGAGGCGATCGGCAAACCCGAGTTCGTGGACACCGCGAAGGACGCGCGCCTGGGGCGCGTGTTCATGAACCGCACCATCCGGATCTACCCCGCCTTCGCCGAATTCTACGGCATGGAGGAGACGATCGAGCGCATCGTCTCGTTCTTCCGCCACGCGGCGCAGGGGCTGGAGGAGCGCAAGCAGATCCTCTATCTGCTCGGCCCCGTCGGCGGCGGCAAGTCCTCCCTGGCCGAGCGCCTCAAGGCCCTGATGGAGACCCACCCCATCTACGTGCTCAAGGCCGGCAACGAGGTCTCCCCGGTCTTCGAGAGCCCGCTCGGACTGTTCGACCCCGAGACGATGGGGGCTGAGATCCAGGAGCGCTACGGCATCCCGCGGCGCCGCCTCACCGGGCTGATGAGCCCCTGGGCCCTGAAGCGCCTCGACGAATTCAACGGCGACATCTCGAAGCTCAAGGTCATCAAGGTCCGGCCCTCGCGCCTGCGCCAGATCGCCATCGCCAAGACCGAGCCCGGCGACGAGAACAACCAGGACATCTCCAGCCTCGTCGGCAAGGTCGACATCCGGCGTCTGGAAACCCTCTCCCAGGCGGACCCCGACGCCTATTCCTACTCGGGCGGCCTCAACCGGGCGAACCAGGGCGTTCTCGAATTCGTCGAGATGTTCAAAGCGCCGATCAAGATGCTGCACCCCCTGCTCACCGCGACGCAGGAGGGCAACTACGTCGGCACCGAGAATATCGGCGCGATTCCCTTCACGGGCGTGATCCTGGCCCACTCGAACGAGTCCGAGTGGCAGACCTTCAAGACCAACAAGAACAACGAAGCGTTCATTGATCGCATCTACGTGATCAAGGTGCCGTACTGCCTGCGGGTGACCGAAGAACAGCGCATCTATGAGAAGCTTGTTTCGGGCTCCGAATTGTCCGACGCCGCCTGCGCGCCCGGCACCCTGGAAATGCTGGCCCGCTTCTCGGTGCTCTCGCGCCTGCGCGAGCACGCCAATTCCAACGCCTTCTCGAAGATGCGCGTCTACGACGGTGAATCCTTGCGCGAGGTCGATCCCCGCGCACGCTCGATGCAGGAATACAAGGACGCCGCCGGCGTCGACGAGGGCATGGACGGGATCTCCACCCGCTTCGCCTTCAAGGTGATGGCGGCGACCTTCAACCACGACACCACGGAGGTCTCGGCCGATCCGGTCCACCTCATGTACGTGCTGGAACAGGCCCTGCGGCGCGAGCAGCTGCCGCCCGAGACCGAGAAGCGCTACCTGGAATTCATCAAGACTGAGTTGGCGCCGCGCTACGCGGAGTTCATCGGTCACGAGATCCAGAAGGCCTACCTCGAATCCTACCACGATTACGGCCAGAACCTGTTCGACCGCTACATCGACTATGCCGACGCTTGGATCGAGGACCAGGACTTCAAGGATTCCGAGACCGGCCAGCTCCTCAACCGCGAACTCCTGAACCAGGAGCTGACCAAGATCGAGAAGCCGGCGGGCATCGCCAATCCGAAGGATTTTCGGAACGAGGTGGTGAAGTTCGCCCTGCGTTCCCGGGCGCAGCATGGCGGCCGTAACCCATCGTGGACGTCCTACGAGAAGTTGCGCGAAGTCATCGAACGGCGGATGTTCTCTCAGGTCGAGGAACTCCTGCCGGTGATCTCCTTCGGCTCCAAGAAGGACGGCGAGACCGAGAAGAAGCACGGCGAGTTCGTCGACCGGATGGTAGCCCGCGGCTACACCGAGCGGCAGGTCCGCCGGCTCGTCGAATGGTACATGCGGGTGAAGCAGGCCGGGTAGGGCGTAGAAAAGCCCATCCCACGGGTGAAGGGGCGACCATTCCGGTGGCCGCCCCGGCCAGTCGATCCCACATCGATCTTGAGGGCGAAGGCACACACACCGGATGCACATCGTCGACCGTCGTCTGAACCCCGGGGGCAAGAGCCTCGCGAACCGACAGCGCTTCCTGCGCCGCGTCAAGGACGTGGCCCAGCGCGCCGTGCGCGAATCCGCGCGGGAGAAGGACATCAAGGATCTCGGCAAGGACGGCCGGGTCACCGTGCCGGCCGATGGCGTCCGCGAGCCGCGTTTCGCCCGCCAGTCCGGCACCGGACTGCACGACCACATCCTGCCCGGCAACAAGACCTACGTGGAGGGCGACCGCATCGAGCGTCCGCCCTCGGGGGGCGGCGGCAAGGGCTCGGGCGAGGGCGGGGAGGGCTCCGAGAACAGCGAGGACGCTTTCCGTTTCGTGCTCACCCGCGACGAGTTCCTCGAACTCTTCCTCGAAGACCTCGAACTGCCGGATCTCGCCAAGCGCCGGCTCTCCGTGGTGGAGACGGAAGGGCTACGCCGGGCCGGCTACACGATCTCGGGTTCGCCGGCCAACCTCGCCCTGACGCGAACCCTGCGCAATTCCATGTCGCGCCGCATCGCACTGAAGCGGCCCAAACCCGACGAGATCGCGGCGCTCGAGGCGCGCATCGCCGCAACACCGTCCAGCGACCCCGACCTGCCGGACCTGCTGCTGACGCTCTCGGCACTGCGTGAGCGCACCAAACGCATTCCGTACGTCGATCCCCTCGACCTGCGCTATCGCCGCTTTGAGACCTATCCGCGTCCGGTGGCGCAGGCGGTGATGTTCTGCCTCATGGACGTCTCGGGCTCGATGACCGAGCACATGAAGGACCTCGCCAAGCGCTTTTACATCCTGCTGCACATCTTCCTGACCCGGCGCTACCGGCACGTGGAGATCGTCTTCATCCGCCACACCGACAAGGCGACGGAGGTAGACGAGGAGACGTTCTTTGGCTCCCGCGAGACCGGCGGCACTCTGGTCTCCTCGGCGCTCGTCGAGATGAAGCGCGTCATCGCCGAGCGCTACGACCCCAACGACTGGAACATCTACGCCGCGCAGGCCTCCGACGGCGACAACGTCTCCAGCGACGGCCCGACCTCGACGGAATTGCTGCGCGCCCACATCCTCCCGGCCTGCCAGCACTTCGCCTACCTGGAGGTGGGCGACGAGAACGGCCCGCGGGCCGGCTTCGTCGAGCACCGCACCACCCTGTGGCGGACCTACGAGGGCCTGGCGAAGACGGGCGCGCCCATCGCCATGCGCAAGGTCAACCACCGCCGCGACATCTACCCGGTGTTCCGCGAGCTGTTCGGGCGCAAGGACGCCCGGGCGGAAGCCGAGGCCTGAGGCCTCGCGCACCGCAGCACGGAACGCGTCGGACACGGACCCTTCGAGGAAGGCGTACATCGTATGGTCGGCAGCATCATCCGCCCCACGCCCCAGCGGATCTCCGGGGGCCAGGAGCCGCTCTTCACGGGCAACGACTGGGACTTCGACACGATCCGGCGCATCCACGACGCCTGCGAGGTCGAGGCGCGGGCACTCGGCCTGTCCTGGTACCCCAACCAGATCGAGATCATCACGGCCGAGCAGATGCTCGACGCCTACGCGTCGATCGGCATGCCGCTGTTCTACAAGCACTGGTCCTTCGGCAAGCACTTCGCCCAGCACGAGGCCGGCTACCGGCGCGGCATGATGGGTCTGGCCTACGAGATCGTCATCAATTCGGACCCGTGCATCTCCTACATCATGGAGGAGAACACCGCGACGATGCAGACGCTGGTCATCGCGCATGCGGCCTTCGGGCATAACCACTTCTTCAAGAACAACTACCTGTTCAAGCAGTGGACCGACGCGGAGGGGATTCTCGACTACCTCGACTTCGCCAAGGGCTTCATCTCGCGCTGCGAGGAGCGCCACGGCCACGCCGCCGTCGAGGCGGTGCTGGATGCCGCCCACGCCCTGATGAGCCAGGGCGTCCACCGCTACCCGCGCAAGAAGCGGCCGGATCTGGCCTCCGAGCAGCGCCGCGAGCGCGAGAGGGCCGAGCACGGCGAGCAGATCTACAACGACCTCTGGCGCACCCTGCCGCAGAAGGTGGCCGGCGCCCGGCCCGACCTCGCCGCGGAGCGGCGCAAGGCGCTCCTCGAACTGCCGCAGGAGAACATCCTCTACTTCTTGGAGAAGGCAGCCCCCCGCCTGCGGCCCTGGCAGCGCGAGATCCTGCGCATCGTGCGCCTCGTGGCGCAGTATTTCTATCCGCAGCGCCAGACCAAGGTGATGAACGAGGGCTGCGCCACTTACTGCCACTACCGCATCATGAACGCCCTCTCCGAGAAGGGCCTGATCGGCGAGGCCGCCTACCTCGAATTCCTGCAGTCGCACACCAATGTCGTGCGCCAGCCGAACTACAACGAGCGGGGCTACAACGGGCACAACCCTTATGCCATCGGCTTTGCCATGATGCAGGACATCGCCCGCATCGTGGAACAACCGACGCCGGAGGACCGGGCCTGGTTCCCCGAGATCGCCGGCACCGGCGACGCCATGGCCACCTTACGCGACGTCTGGGCGAACTACCGCGACGAAAGCTTTGTCGCTCAGTTCCTCTCGCCCAAGCTGATGCGCGACATGCGCCTGTTCCACGTGGTCGACGATCCCGACGAATCGGAACTCTACGTCGAGGCGATCCACGACGAGCGCGGCTACCGCAAGATGCGCCGCTCGTTCGCGCGCCAATACGACGTCGCCTGGCTCGACCCGGACATCGAGGTGGTGGACGTGGATCTCACGGGTGACCGCCGCCTGATCGTGCATCACCGCGCGTTGAACCGCATCACCCTGCAGAAGGACGATGCCCGCAGGGTTCTCCAGCACCTCGCCGACCTCTGGGGCTACGATGCGGTGCTGAAGGAGATCGATCCGGCCAACGACGCGGTGCTGGCCGAGCACCACGCCACCGCACGTCCGATCTTCTTCTGAGCGAATTTGTGAGCGGACCCGGATTGGCGCGGCGCCGCTCCGGGTTTAGCCTGCGGCCATGACGAACGACGATCTGCGCGAATCGCGCGCCGCCCTCATCCTCCTGGCCCTCGCGGTGAGCTCAGTGCTGATCTTCGGAGCCGTCACCATCCTGATCCAGATCTGAAGCGCCGCGCGGCGCTT
>NZ_BPQL01000034.1 GCF_022179225.1 Methylobacterium goesingense | reverse complement strand
CAAGGCGGAGGCGACGCGGGTGCAGGCCCAGCGCCAGTCCGAGCGCACCGAGACCCTGGTCGAGCGGCAGGCCGCCAGCACAGCCCAGAACGACATCGCGGTCGCCACCCTGCGACAGGCCGAGGCCGACGTCGCCAGTACGAAGGCACAACTCGCCCGCGCCCGGATCGACCTCGACTTCGCCACCGTACGGGCTCCCATCGCAGGACGGATTGGGCGTGCCTTGATCACCGAAGGGGCGCTGGTCGGCGGGACCGACGCGACGAAGCTCGCGGTCATCCAGCAGATCGACCCGATCTTCGCCGACTTCAACGCTTCCGCCTCGGACCCGGGCCGGCTCACCGAGCGCGCCGCCGGCAAGGAGGCGACGGAGGTGAGGCTGGTCCGGGCTGACGGCAGCTCATACCCGGATGCGGGCCGCCTGCTATTCACGGATGTCGGCGTCGACCCGGGTACCGGGCAAGTCAGCCTGCGCGCGACTTTCCCGAATCCGAAGGCCGCACTGCTGCCGGGGACCTACGTCCGCGTGCGGGTCCCGCAGGGCATGAAGGCCGACGCCGTCATCGTCCCGGCGCAGGCGATCCAGCGCAGCAGCGCCGGCGAGGCCCAGGCCTACGTCGTCGAAGCCGGAAAGACCGCCTTGCGACCGCTGCGCACCGGCGGGCTCACCGATGCCGGCTGGATCGTCGAGGAGGGGCTCAAGGCCGGGGAGACCGTCGTGGTCGAGGGCTTCCAGAAGATCCAGCCCGGCATGGCCGTCAATCCCGTCGCCTGGACCGGTGGCAGGACGGCCGCCGCCCCCGAACCCCACTGATCGCGGTCGGCATCCTCGACGTCCCGACCCCCCTTGCGCAGGCGCATTCCCATGACCCGGTTCTTCATCGACCGTCCGATTTTCGCCTGGGCGATCTCGCTCTTCATCATGCTGGTGGGCGCGATCTCCATCGCCGTCCTGCCTATCTCGCAGTACCCGGACGTCGCCCCCGTTACGATCCAGGTCACCGCGACCTACCCGGGTGCCCCGCCGGAACGGCTCTACGACGGCGTCACCCGCATCATAGAGGAGGAGCTCAACGGCATCCCGGGGCTGATGTACTTCGAGAGCACCAGCGACACCTCCGGCACGGCCCAGATCATGGCCTCGTTCGCGCCGGGCTCCGACGCCTCCAAGGCCACGGTCGCGGTCCAGAACCGGATCAAGCGCATCGAGGCGCGCCTGCCCCGGGCCGTGACCCAGCAGGGCGTCATCGTCGAGGAGGCGAGCACGAGCTTCCTCCAGTTCGTGGCCTTGAGCTCGCGCGACGGCAAGATGAGCGACACCGACCTCGGTGACCTCGCCGCGCGCCGAGTGGTGGGCGAGTTGCGCCGGGTACCCGGCGTCGGGCGCGCGACCCTGTTCTCATCCGAGAAGGCCCTGCGGATCTGGATCGATCCGGTTAAGCTCGTCGGCCTCAACATGACGCCCGGTGACGTCACGGCGGCGGTCGGCGCCCAGAATGCGCAAATCGCCTCCGGCATCGTCGGGGCGCAGCCGGCCAGGGAAGGCCAGCGCATCGCCGCCAACGTCCTGGTGAAGGGACAGCTGACCACGCCGCGCGAGTTCGGTGAGATCGTCCTGCGCGCCAACATGGACGGATCGTTGGTGCGCCTGCGCGACGTCGCCGAGGTTGAGCTCGCCGGCCAATCCTACACCATGCAGACCCGCCTCGACGGACGCCCGGCCGCCGGCATCGGCATCCAGTTGGCGCCCGGCGGCAACGCATTGGCGACGGCCACCGGCGTGAAGGCCAAGATCGCCCAGCTCGCCAAGACCCTGCCGCCGAACGTCGCCATCACGGTGCCCTACGACACCACGCCCTTCGTCGAGGTCTCGATCCGGCAGGTGCTGACGACGCTCGCCGAGGCGATGGCGCTCGTCTTCGCGGTGATGTTCATCTTCCTCCAGAACGTCCGCTACACCCTGATCCCGACCATCGTAGTGCCGGTGGCCCTGCTCGGCACCTGCGGCGCGCTGCTGCTGGCCGGCTTCTCGATCAACGTGCTGACCATGTTCGGCATGGTGCTGGCCATCGGCATCCTCGTCGACGACGCCATCGTCGTGGTCGAGAACGTCGAGCGCATCATGAACGAGGAGGGCTTGGCCCCGCGGGCGGCGACCGCCAAGGCCATGGGCCAGATCACCGGCGCCATCGTCGGCATCACGCTCGTCCTGATCGCGGTGTTCGTGCCGATGGCGTTCTTCCCCGGCTCGGTCGGGGTGATCTACCGCCAGTTCGCGGTCAGCATGGCGACCTCCATCGCCTTCTCCGCCTTCCTGGCCCTGTCCCTAACCCCGGCGCTCTGCGCCACCCTGCTCAAGCAGGTCGAGGCCGGCCATGCCCATGCCAAGGGTGGTGTCTTCGGTTGGTTCAACCGCCGCTTCGCCGCCGGAACAAACGCCTACCGGTCCGGGGTCGGTGGCATGCTGCGCCGCCCGGTGCGCGCGCTTCTCGTCTACGCCGTGCTCGTCGCCGCGCTCGGCTGGGCCTACGTTCGGATGCCGTCGAGCTTCCTCCCCGTCGAGGACCAGGGATACGTCATCGTCGACGCGCAGACGCCTCCGGAATCCTCCGCCGAACGAACCCTCGACGTCGCCAAGCGGATCGAGGAGCACTTCGCCCGCGAGCCCGGCGTCGACAACCAGATCCTGCTGCTCGGCTTCGGCTTCTCCGGCCAGGGCCAGAACGCGGCGCTCGCCTTCGTCGGATTGAAGCCGTGGCAGGAACGCGGCCCGAACGACGGCGCCGACGCCATCACCGCCCGCGCCAACGCCGTGCTTGGCGCCTTGCCCGACGCCATCGCCATGTCGCTCGCCCCGCCGGCCATCGACTCCCTCGGCAATTCCAGCGGCTTCAGCTTCCGCCTGCAGGACAAGGGGCAGCAGGGCTACCTGGCGCTCGCCGCTGCGCGTGACCAACTGCTGGCTGCCGCCTCGCAGAGCCCGGTCCTCCAGGGCGTTTACGTCGAGGGCCTGCCAACGGCGCCCCAGGTCGAACTGATCCTCGACCGCGAGAAGGCGAACGCCCTCGGCGTCACCTTCGCCGACATCAACGACACGCTCTCGACCAGCCTCGGCTCGGCCTACGTCAACGACTTCCCGAACCAGGCCCGCATGCAGCGGGTCATCGTCCAGGCAGTGGCCGGACAGCGGATGAAGGCTGAGGATCTGCTCGATCTCAACGTGCGCAACGCCAAGGGTCAGATGGTCCCCCTGCAATCGTTCGCGCGGATCGAGTGGACGATGGGCCCGTCGCAGGTGGTGGGCTTCAACGGCTACCCGAGCATCAAGTTCGGCGGCAGCGCGGCGCCAGGCTACGCCAGCGGCGACGCCATGGCCGAGATGGAGCGCCTCGCGTCGAAGCTTGGGTCCGGGTTCGACCACGCCTGGACCGGACAGTCCCTGCAGGAGAAGCTCTCGGGGAGCCAAGCAGTCTACCTGCTGGCCTTGTCGCTGTTCTGCGTCTTCCTCTGCCTCGCGGCGCTCTACGAGAGCTGGTCGATCCCGCTGGCCGTCCTGCTCGTGGTGCCGACCGGCGTGGTCGGCGCCATCTTCGCCATGCTGCTGCGGGACATGCCCAACGACGTCTACTTCAAGGTCGGCCTTATCACGGTGATCGGCCTGACCGCGAAGAACGCCATCCTCATCATCGAGGTGGCCAAGGACCTGGTGGCCCAGGGCCGGTCGGTCGGCGACGCGGCGCTGGAGGCATGCGAGCTGCGCTTCCGCCCCATCGTGATGACCTCGTTCGCCTTCATCCTCGGCGTGGTGCCGCTCGCCGTCGCCACGGGAGCGAGCATGAACAGCCAGCGGGCCATCGGCACCGGCGTGCTCGGCGGCATGATCACGGCGACGGTGCTGGCGGTGTTCGTCACCCCGCTGTTCTACGTGCTGATCGCGTCGGCCTTCCGCGGCAGGCCAAGAGCCACGTCTCCGCGTGCGGCCGATGAAACGCTGAGCTTGCCCTCGAACATCGATATGACGCGCGGCGTTCGCTGACGAGTGACGGATTGCCGGAGGTTTGCCTCCGGCAATCAACGAACCCCACCTTTCGCGCTCCCCACGCAGCTCGGCTACTGATCGGAACGCGCAACACAACGAACGACCGCTTTCAGGCCGGGCCCGACGAGGGAGCAGTGACCGGGTTGGGTCGGACGCAGCAGGGCTGCATTTCAAGTCTGGCAGCTGCGTGGCACACATCCCGAACGTCTAAACGGTAATACGCAGGCTACGTCCGCAGCACCCCTTCTCTCTCTGCCGGCATGGGCCGGTTGGGAGATGAGAGATGGGACATTCAGAGCACGACCCAGCCTTCAAGAGCCGCCGACCGTGGAACGCAGGACGGAAGCTCGGCGCCAAACGCGCGCTCAAACCACAACAGGTTTGGGCCATCCGTTTCTGGCTCGACGGAGAGCGGCGCGTACGCGACCGGGCCATGTTCGACCTCGCCATTGATAGCAAGTTGCGTGGTTGTGACATCGTCAAACTGAAGATCGGCGAGCTTGTCAGCGGCGGGCATGTACGGGCGCGCGTCATCGTCGTTCAGCGAAAGACTGGGTCGCCCGTGCAGTTCGAACTGCTTGAACCAGCACGTACCAGCATTTTGACTTGGTTGGGGTGCCGAGGGGGCGGGCTTGACGATTACGCCTTTCCAAGCCGGATCGACCACGAGGCGCACATAAGCACCCGGCAGTACGCCCGCCTGGTAGATGAATGGGTGACGGGCATAGGGCTACGGCGCGAGGACTACGGCACACATTCTTTACGCCGTACAAAGGCGGCATTGATCTACAAGCGAACCGGCAACTTACGCGCTGTGCAGATTCTGCTTGGGCATACGAAAATCGAGAGCACGGTACGCTACCTTGGCGTGGACGTTGAAGACGCGCTCGCTCTGGCGGAAGCGACCGAAATCTGAAAGCCGGCCTCCTCGGCGGCAACGTTGAGGGGGCCATGCAGGCTCCAAGAATGCAGCGCACCTGAAGCAGTCGTTTACCCCGACATGATGCCGTCCCAGATATAGGCGTTCTCGAACCAACCCAGCCTTTCCGCCCCAGGTGGATTGCGGTCTGTCCGCTGATTGGCGGCAGATCGACAAAGCGGTCATCCAGCATTGCCGATCTACCCCGGGATGAAGAACCCCGGCGGAGACCAGCCAGGCCCACGTAATTATGAGGAAAGGCATCGCCGAGGAGGGTTCGGACCATCTCCTCGGCTACAATCCCGACTTGATCGATGCAACGAGGTCCATGTCGCCATCCGCAATCCCTAGCGTCGTCGTTCCATGACCAAGCGCTTCAACTTCGAGGACCAGAATGCGCAGCACAGCCTCCACGAGAAAGCTCGGCATGTCTCACCGTTCGGCCTGTGCGCTGGCCCTCCTGTGGGGGATCTCGGCCACACCCGTGGTGGCGGTCACGCCGGTGACACCGGTGGGCGTCGAGAGCTGCGACGCCTTCCTGGAAGCCTATGCCCAATGCGCGGCCAGCCCCGGCGTACCGGAAGCCGCTCGCCCCGGCATCCGCCAGGGCATCAACACGATGCGCGAGAGCTTCCGCGACTCGGTCCTGCGCAACGAGGCGGCGCGTCCGACCGTGGCCTATCAGTGCGCCCAGGCCCATGAGGCCGTGCGCAAAAGCTTGGTCGACGCATTCAAATGCGATTTTCCCGCCGCACCCGTGGCCTCCCAGGCCCTGTTGCAGAGCCCGCCGCCACCGCCGGGCTCGGCTCGGGCGACCGCCCGCCCGGCGCCGGCGCAGACGCCCGAGGCTCAGGCGGTGGCAAAGGCCAATGCCTACACCGAGGCCCAAAACCACTTGGTCCGGTCTCATCCCCTGGAGCAGCAGTTGGCCGACTACCGGCGCGACAACGAGCGGGTGCTCAAGCTTGGGACGAAGCTCGGTGCCAACGCCTGGTACCACTTCGGCATCGTGGATTTCGATGGGGTCATCGACGAGTTGGAGAAGGCCGTCGCCTTACCGGGCGTCGTCCCGGAGGTCGATGCTCAAGCCGCCCGGCTGCTGACGGCGCTGCGCGAGGTGAATCCCACCCTGAAGGCGCTCACGCGCTATCAGACCACGCGCGAGTTCAAAGAAGATGGCTTCAAGTTCGCTCGCGAGCAGCACGCGATCCTCGTCCCCCGCGTCGAGGCGGCCGCCAAGGCGATGGACGCCTATGGCACGGCCCTGTTCGAGCGCGAGATCGCCCGGGATGAGCGCCGCCTGGCGGCCCTGCCGGAGGATGCGCCGGCACGGCGCCTCCTGTCCACCAGCCTCACCCTGCGCCGCGCGGTCCGGCGGTTCGAGGCACTGGGACCGAAGGCGGATGTCGCTCCCTTCCTGGCCGCACTCGGCGAGGTCTCGAACGCCAACCGCCACCTCGGCACGGTCCTCGACGGCATGAGTCCGAAGGCGAACTCATCCTGCACCGGCTACACCGACACGGTCGCAAGCGTAATTGGGCATGGCCGGGACGTCGCCCGGGACATTCGCGCCAAGAGTGATCCGAGCCAACCGGCGCAACGCTTCAACGAGACCTACAACCGCTCGGTACGCGATCTAGAATCTTGCCATAAGAATGAGAGTCGGGTGCGTCCAGGCTGAGGTCAGCTGAAGATCGCTGAAGACAGGACTGATGTCTCCTTCAATGTAAATGCTCGTCCTTACGCCTCCGCAAGTCTGCGGGGAGACGAGCAGGCCGATGTCAAGGAGCGTGCGTTCCACGGGTAGCATCGGCGTCTCTTAATGAGGACGGACGGAGAGCGGTCGCTGAACCTTTGCGCGGGATCGCGATCGCGTCGTCCGCTCCTCATCGGGGCCAGTCGAAGTAGCGCCGGGCGGCGCCTCGGCCTTCCGCCAACGGCCTCGTCAGCCGGCCGCGCCGGTCGATCAACCCCCATCGGCCCCCGATCATGGCGGATGGCTGGCGCCCGTCCGAGCGGCAGCCCTGGCAAACCAGGGCCTCGCCGCGGGCGTTGAACGGGAACGACCAGTCGAAATCCGTGGCCAGGACCCGGCGCAGGCGCCGGTCGTGGAACGCGACCTTGCCGGCGTGACGCGCGCGCACCAACCCCTGCGCGAAGGGGTCCGGCCCGTTGTCGAGGGGGAACACCGCCAGCGCCAGCCCGTCGCGGCGCGCCCAGAGCGCGCCGATTCCATCGACGACGATCTCCGTCACCCCGCCCCGGAACGGCATGCGCGCGAGGCGGGCGGGATCGATGCGGACGAAGTCCCCCGCGCGGCGGGCGCAGTGCTCCGTGCGGGCGAAATCCGCGTGGACGTCACGGCAGGCCAGCGGGTAGGCGCCCCCGTCGCGCGCCTGCACGGCCTGCGGCGCGAAGCCGGCCGCAAGCCCCAGGAGGGCGAGCGCACCGAGCGCTCTTCCCCGTGCCCTCGGGCTCACCTGAGGCCCCAGCGCCCGAGCGGGCCGGGCGCGCCCGTGGCGTCGTCCACGAACACGCGCCAGCCGCTGCCGTAGGCGACCTCGCAGACATCCCAGACGAGGCCGGTGTCCGTCCGGGTCGGCACGGCCGTGCCGGTGGTGGCGGTGCCCGTTCCCGCCGCGGCGCGCGCCGCGATCGCCGCCGCCTGCTCGGGCGTGAGGCGGCCCGTCGCGGGGGCAGGCCTGGCGGATCGGGAGAACAGGCGGTCTAGGATAGCCAGCACGGTTCGGGCTCCTCGCATCGGCGAACGAGCATGGGCGTCCGGCCCCGGGATGTCACCCGCCCCGGTGCAGGTTGCGGAGCGGCCGCCCGTCAGCCACACCTCCCGGACCGTATCAGGCGGAAGAACCGCATGTGAGGAACCTGGATGTCCCTGAAGCTCGACCACTCCTCCGTCGAGGAACTCGACTTGGCCCTGCGCCTGTATCGGCGCCTGCTGGTCCGCCTGCTCCTGATCCTCGTCCTGGGCTTTGCCGGGGTGATCGGTCTGGCCAAACTCAGCACGATCCTGTCGCCGCCCTACGGCGTCTACTTCCTCGGGCAGGGCTTGGTGACCTGGGGGCTGCTCGGCCTCCTCGCCCTGCTCTTCGCGGAATTCTGGTGGGAGGGCCGCCAGATCGGCGAGGCCCTCAACCATCCGGGCCTGCTCGATTCCCCTGTCGCCGGGCTGCTGGGCGGCCTCGCCGTGATCGGTGAGCGCGCCGCTGCGATCGGGATGGAGCCCGGCTTCTTCCACGGCCCCCTGCGGCCGATCCGCCGGCGCTGACGGGTCCGTGGCGCTCAGCGCGCCGGCCCCTCGCGCGCGACCAGGCTGTCGCGGTGGACCGCGAGGCTCGCACACGCGCTCGCGAGGGTGACGGCGCAGCCGAGGGCGGGCAGCGTCCAATCCTCCGCCCGCCATAGGGCCGCCGCGAGGCCCGCACCGGCGCCGAGGCAGGCCAGGGACAGGGCGGCCCGCCAGCACCGCACCGCGCGCGGCTCGAACCGCACCAGGCCGTTCGCCCACCAGACCAGGGGCAGCATCGACAGCCAGTAGAGCGGCTGGGCACGGGCGGCGCCGTGCGGTCCCGGCACGAGGCAGGCGGTGACCGAGACGGTGGCGGCGAGGCCCACCACGACGGCGAGCCCGGCCGCCACGTTCGAGGGACGGTCCTTACGCAGCCGCTGCCAGTAGGCCGGGTAGCGGCGGATCAGGGAACTCTCTCCCGGGCCGGTGCCGGACGCTTCCAGGCCGCGAGGCGCGCCAGGACGTAGGCCGGCACGCGGTCGGCCACGGCGAGATTCTCCGGGCGCAGGGAGAAATCGTAGGTGAGGCCGTCGCGGTGGACGAGGTAGGTGCAGGTGGAGACCTCGCGCTTGTCCGAAGTGTCCGAGGCGAGGCAGCCGGGCGGGGCCTAGTCGGCCGGCCGCGCCGCGTGCCGGGACGGGAGGCGGTAGAAGCGCCGATGGTCGACGCCCTCGGAATGGACGAGGCGCTCGCCGCCGGACGGGTCGGGCCGCCACGGCGCGCCCTCGGCGAGCCGCGCATCGAAAATGCCCCATTGCCGGGCGTGGAGGGGTGCGAAGCGGCGCCCGTCCGGGTCGCCGACGACGTGGACCACGAGGTCGGCGGCGAACGGGCCGGCATGGCCGTGGCTGAGGGGGCTGTAGCCGGGGAGGCCCGCCGCGACCTCGGCGGCGGGCAGCATCAGCCAGAGCGAATCCGCCGGTTCCCGGCCGAGCCCCGGGAGCGCGTCGAGCCAGGGCAGGCGGAAATTTCGGGAAAACTCGTAGGTGTGCGGCACGGCGTACGCGGTCCCGGCGAGGCGGTACCGCGTGGTGCCGAACCGGCCCTCCGCCGCGAAGGCCGCGAGCACGAGGGGCAGGCCGAGGAGCGCGACGAGGCGCGCGGCGCGACGCGAGGGACGCATGCGGGACGTTCCTATTCCGTGAGTCCGCCTATTCCGTGGGTCCGGCGCGGAGCCTGGCCGCTTCCGCCGCGAGGTTGGCGCGGGCGGCCGCCTCCAAGCGGTCGTGGAAGAGGTCGGTCTGGTAGAGGCGCGGCCGGGCGAGGAAGCGGTCGAGGATCTGAGCGCGTCCGAGCCGCCACGCCGCCTCGGGAACGGCGGCGTATTCCCGGCGGATCGCCGCCGCGTAGGCCGCGTAGACGGCGCGCGGCGCACCGAGCACGGCGAGATCGAGGTCGAGGAGGAGCCGTGTCGCCGGGTCCGCGCTCGGGCCGTGCGCCGCCGTCGCGTGGATCATCGCGATCGCGGCCCGGACGCGCGCATCCCCGGACGCCGGCCCCGCCTCGGCACGCAGCAGGTCGGCGCTGCGGGCCTCGTTGTCGGCGCGGGCGGTGTCGTAGACGGCGTCGTGGAAGGCGATGGCGAGATCGATGGCATTGCCGTCGACGTCCGCGAAATCGGGATGTGCCCGCACGGAATCGTGCCCCGTGAGCAGCGCCGCGACGTGGGGCCAGCCGTGATAGTGCCGGTCCGCCGCGCCGTAGCCCGCGTCGAGGGCCCGCCACGTCGCCGCGCCGGGCGTGCCGACGGTCCGCGCCCACAGGGCATCGAACCGAGCGCGAAGGGACGCGTCCGTGGCGTCCATCGCACCGGCCTCAGTTCACACGGTGGCAGGTCGAGGTGGTCTCGGCAGCCCCGCGCATCCCGCCCGCCGGCCGCACCTCGCAGACCACGTACTTGCCGCCCCGCTCGAGGGTGAAGCTCGGACCGGAGGCGGAGACGATGCGGTGGCCGCCGTTGAGGAGCGCGCTCATGGGCTCCTCAACCGGCACCCAGGTCGTGGCCGGGCGCGGCGGCACGGCGGGGGCCTGGGCGACGGCCGGGCCGGCCACGAGGATCAGCGGGAGGAAGGTGTGGGACAGCGTTCGGCGCATGGGATCGTCCTGGGGTCGGGGGCGGGCCTTCGGCCCGTTCGGGCGGCGAGGGGGTCAGGGCGTCACCACGGCGAGGTCGGCCGCCGGCAGCCAGCCGATGACCGGGGTCTTCTCGCCCTGGTAGCGCACGCGCACCCAGGCGTCCCGCCGCTCCAGCACCGCGACGGGATCGAGCCGGACGAGGTAGGGCGCCCGGGCCGGAGCCGGGCTGGGTTCCGGCCGGAAAGCCGTGCGCTCGGCCGTCACGAGGCCGACGCCGATCCATCCGTCCGGGACCGCCGCCGCACGCCGCGAGAGCGCGTAGGGGGTCCCCACCATGGTGCCCGTGGTCATCGAACACCCGCCGTGATCCTCCGCGAGGGTCAGCGCGGCGCCGTCCGGGGTGAAGGCGAGGTCCCCCGGAATGCGCTCCGGCTCGTCGGGAAACCACGTCTCGACCTTGGCCCGGTCGCCCGCGAGGGTCCCGCGCAGGAGGAACACGCAGGCGAATTGCGGGCTCCCGGCATCTGCCGCCCCCCGCTGCTCGGCGAAGACCCCCGTCACCGCATCGCCGGAAACCGCCAGGGTCAGGCTGTCGTAGGTGCCGGACCGGGCGGCCGGCTCGGCCGCCGCTGCGCCGCAGGCGGCGAGCAGGGCGGCGAGGCCCAGGGCGGTGCCACGCACCGTCAGAGGCCCTTCTCCAGCAGCTTCACCACGGCCTCGACCCGGTCCTTCGAGTCGGCGACGTTGGTGAACGGCCGCCAGTTCACGTCGAGGACCCCGCCGTCGAACGTGAGGCGCTTGGCGTAGTTCGAGGCGGGCGCGGTGTTCTCGTCGAAGCGGACGCGGATGGTCTTGAGTTTCGCGGCCAGAGCGTCGCGGCCCATCTTGTCCTTGGCCACCTCCTTCAGCCCGGCGGCGAGGGGCTCGAAGATCGTCTTCTCGAAATAGTCCGGGTCGGAATAGTACTTGGCGTCGCCCGGGAGCGTGAGGTCGTCCCACGCCACCTCCACCGGCACGGCGAAGCCCGCCGCCTCCTGGATCGCCTTCTCCTGCGCGGGGTAGCGGTCCTGGCGGTAGGCCGCGATCGCCCGGCGCTCGGCGAGGCCGATGGTCGGCTCGGCCATGGCCGAGGGGGCGGACAGGACCGACAGGGCGAGCGCGGCGACGAGGGCGTGACGGCGAGAGATCATACGGCAATTCCTCGGTAGGACGGCCCCGGATGCGGGGTTGGCGTGACGGTTCGATGACGGGGCGGGCACGCTGTCAAAGTGCGACCCGCCCTCACGAGGAGATCGCCTTCACGGTGTCGGGGCGCAGCGCACCGGGCCGCCGGCCTCGACGGTGGGCGGGGCGGTCCCCGTGAGGCGTACGGGAAACGAGACGATGCTGAGCGTGTCCTTCGGGGCCTTTCCGGCCCGATAGCTCCCGGCGCAGGCCTTCACGGGCGCCGGCAGGGCCGCGACGGCGGGCGGAAGCGGCCCGTCGCGGGCGATCCGCGCCCAGCACTCGGCGCCGTGCTTCGGGATCGAGCAGGCCCCCTGCACGCCGCGCTGGAAACCGAGCCGCAGGGTCCCGTCCGCGACCGCGAAGGAGTCGATGCCCGCCTCGGCGGTCGTGTCCCGGATCAGGGTGCGGCCCATGCCCGCGTCGAGCACCGCGAACGGGACGGTGCCGTTGGTGCTCGCCTGCTCAAAGACGAGGAACCCGCCCGTGCGGCCGAGGAAGCGCTGGCCGGCGGTCGCCAGGATGCGCGCACCCGGCCCCGGCGCGGCGGCGCAGGCGGGGGCGGCACCGTTCGCGAGGGGCACGAGGGTCGCGTCCTCGGGGTCCGGCGTGTCGGTGTCGCTCTCGCGCACCATGAGATCGCGGTAGGTGGTGCAGGTGATCTGCTTGCCCTCCCCCGACATCTTGCCCTCTCCAGACGTCGCGGTCTCGGTCTCCGCGGGCGGCTCGAACCGCGCCGCCTCCCATCCCGCCGCCCCTGACGGGGCGGGGAGGCACGCTGCGAAGAGCGCGAAGTGGGCGGCGGCGAAGCGGGCGGCGGGGAGAAGACTGCGTCTCATGCGGGTTCCCTGTATACGGCGCGGGAGCCCCGAGGAAAGGCAGGATGGAGAGCCATGCGGACCGTTCTCGCCAAGGTCGCCAAGGGTTCTGCCGAGCCGCTCGCAACGCTTCTCGCCGCGCCGCTCCTCGGGCCGCTCGCCGTCCGGGCCGCGCCCGCTCTGCCGGGCGACGTGACGGCGTACGTGACGCGGCTGCGGGACTGCAACCATTGGGGCGGGGAGGATGCAACGGACGCGGCGCGCGGCCGGGCCATCGCGGCGGCCGTGAAGCGCCTGCGCTGCGACGCCGCCGAGGCGGACGAGCGGACGCTGCGACGGCGCCACCGGGGTGACCCCAGCGTCCTGAAGGCCCTCGACCGGGCGCGCGATGCGGACGGCTGAGCGGGGCCCCGACGCCGGCGATCCGGTCCGCCGACGCGTCTTGCGGCTGCTGCACGTTCCGCTCCTCGGATTGCTGCTGGCGCTCGGCCTCGCCCCGGTCTTCCTGCTGTTTCCCCTCCTGCCCGCCGAACCCGGAACCGATCCGACCTTGCGGCCCGTCGAACTCTGGCTCGGCACGGCCCTCGTCGGCGGCCTCGTCGGCACCCTGGAGGGCGCGGCGCGGCCCCTCTACCGGGCGGCCGGCCTCGTCCTCGCCGTCGGCCTGCTCTCGATCCCGGTCCTGCGCGTCTTCCTCTGGACCGACCTTCCGGTCCCGCACGGGCTCGCGCGCTGGCTCGGCCTCGATGGGGAAGCCGCCCTCGACGCCCACCTGTACGAGATCTGGCTCGCGGCGTGGTTTTCGGCCTGGGTTTTGGCTTGGGTTTTGGCTTGGCTCGGCCTCGTGCTCCTGGGCCGGCACCTCCCGGCGCGACGCGCCCGCATCGACCGTGCGGCCGTTCGATGACGGCGCCGTTCGAGGATTCTGGTCGGGGATTCTCGGCGATGATCGTCCCGCCATGATTGCCCCTCGGTCCGACGGGACGCGAAGGGCGGCCCTCATCGTCGGCGGCTGCGGTGTCGTCGTGTTCGGCTGGGCCCTCGTCGCCTACGCGCCGGCCCCGGGGATCGCCGCGGCCGTCGTCGCGGTGCCAGCGTTCGCCCGCGCGGCGAAGCGCCGGGTCGCGGCCTTCCTGGCCCTGGCGGTCTTCTCTGCTGCCGTGATCTGGGCGGCGTTCGGAACGACGACGGGCTACTTCGTCCTGAACCGATCGCGGCTCGACGCCGTGGTGGCCGAGATCGCGGCCATGCCCACCCTGGTGTCCTTCGAACGCGGACGGGACGATCCTCCGGCGGAGGCGAAGCGAACGGCGTGGTGGGAGAACACCCACCTCGTCAACGGCCGGCGCGTCACCCCGTACCGCCCGCAAGGCACGCGCGACACGGACAGTCTGCGGGAGATCGACGTCCTGCGGGAACTCGGGGTTCCCTACGCCCGCTACCGCGCCCTCTGCGGCGCCCTCGAACGCCTCGGGCTCGCTGGGTTCACCCGCGGTCCCGGCGGCGAGATCGGCCTGGATGAACCGATCCCGGGTGGCACGCCCTGGGGCACGTCGTTCGTGTACCGGCCGGACGATGCGTTTCCGGCCGGCTCCGGGGCCGAGAGCGACCGCCGCCTCGCGCCGAACTGGTTTTTCGTGACGCGGGGCTGAGATTCACCGGACAACGCCGCTGGATTCCTGGAAGGAAGGGCGGGCGCGCGGAGCCTCCGCCGTGGTGATGGTGCTGGTCCCGAGCAGGGCCGCGAACACGAGCATCGGCACGGCCCAGACCTGCATCGGCAGACCCCAGAAGGCGTGGTCGCGCCCGGCCGGCCCGAAGGTCGTGCCGTGGTTCCAGCGCCATCCGAGACCGAGGACGGCGAGCGCCGCGAGACTCATGGTGAGGCAGACCGCCCTGTCAACTTCCGGCCCGTCGACCTGCCGCAGGACGATCAGGGGCAGGAACATCGCCAGCGCCACGAAGAGGACGACCCAGTAGCCGCGCCCGGTCCAGAAGACGATCATGTGCTGGTCCTTATCCCTCGTGTTTCGGAGCGATCCGCCCGGGCCGCGACCGCGTTAGCCCATCGCGCCGGCGCGCCGGTTGCGCACCATCGCGGCGAGGGCCGCGACGATGATGACCGCCAGCGCCCCGGCGATGACTAGAAGCGTGACGGTGCGGTTCCACAGGCGGTCGAGGGCGAGATCGGTGGTGACGAGGTCGGGCCGGGCCGGATCAGCCAGCACCCGGACGCTGTAATCGCCCACGTGCATGCCCGTGAACACGGTATTGATCCGGCGCACCACCGTGCCCGTCGGCGTGGGCAGGGTGAGGGTCATGTCGCAGAGATGGAGCACGATCTTGGCGCCGCACTTGCCGTCGCTCACCCGCGCGGCGGCGACGGGGCGCGCCGTGTCCCGGATTTGCCAATCCGAGATCACGGGCGGGGCCGTGTAGACGGCGCAGGCGACGAGGAGGGCCGCTAGCGCCACGAGGCCGAATAGGGTCCAGAAGATGTTGCCCCAGCCCTGGCGGGGCGGCGGCAGGCGCAGGGGCTCGGGGCGGTCGGCAGCGGTGTTCATGCTCGGAACCTCACGGGATCACGGGAGTCTGGGAGGATTCGGAGGCCGCCGCGGTCTCGGCCAGGACACGGCGCGCCTGCGCCGCCTGCCGGTAGCGGCCGATGAGGCCGGCGAAGTCCTGTACAGACATCCGGTACGGCAGGCCCGCCGTGATGGTGACTATACGCCGGCCCGCATCGAGCTTCACCTTGCGGCCGCCCGGCACCCGTTGCGGGAACGGCGCCTCCGGCGGCAGCAGCAGGCGGGTGACGACGCCGTTCTGCCGGGTCGTCATGTCGAGGTCGGCGATGCTGTCCCAGGGGATCGGCCGGTCGAGGCCGGGCACCGCCACGGAATCGGGGCTCAGGATCATCGTCGTGCGCTCGCCCCGCCACAGCCGGAAACCGCCAATGCCGCCGAGGACCGCCCCGCAGGCCAGCGCCACCCCCATAACGGCCCCCGCCTGGCTGGCGGACAGGCCGGGCAGGCCGGCGGCGAGCCACAGGAGGGCGACCCCGATGAAGAAGCCGCCGGCGACCAGGAGGGCGATGGCCCCCGGGCGGGTGCTTTCGCGCAGCACCCGTGCCTCGGTGCCGATCTCCGCCACCGTCGCCTCCAGGTGCGCGCGGAACGCCGCGTCGCGGGTCCGCACCGCGTCGAGGAAGTCGTGCGTCGCCGCGCGGCAGAGGCCGGTGGGGTCGGCGAAGTAGGCGGCGAGCTGGCCGAGCGCGTGCGGGGGTGGCACCGCGGCCGCGGCGGCCAGGAGTTCGGTATCAAGGGTCCGTCCCAAAGCCGCCAAGCGCTCGCGGGTCGGCGGATGGGTGTCGGTGGGGTGGGCCTGCTCCGCCTCGAGATGCGTCGCCGGATCGTCGAGGCCGCGCGCGATGGCGTGGTCGAGGCTCGCCGCCACGAGGTCGGCCGGGGCGGACCCGGGCGCTTCGGCGGCGGCGTCCAAGGTCTCGGCGATGCGGGGGGCCACGGCCCCGGTGCGCAGGAGCGCCCGCGCGGCGGCGTCGACGGAGACCGGGCTGGCGCCCGCCGCGTCGGCAGCGAACTCGCGGGTCCGGCTCCAGTGGCGCACGGCGAGGTGGAAGTTCTCCATGACGAAGACGCCGAGGCGCAGGGACGGACCGAGCAGCCCGAAGGACCCGGCATGTCCCTCCGCCACCGCGTCGAGGGAGCGCCCGACGCCGGCGTAGATGGGCAGGAATCGCTGACTGTAGACGGTGTCGCCCCCGGCGTAGTGGGCGAGTTCGTGGCCGATGATCGCCGCCACCTCGTCGCCCCGCAGGAGGGCGAGGTAGGGCAGCGGCAGGTAGAGGATCCGGCCCGTCAGCGGCGCGCCGCCGGGCTCGACCACGGCAGGACCGGCGCTGACGAAGAAGCCGCCCGTGAGGCCGACCACCACGGCCTCGGGCTTCAACGCCCCGAGCCGCTCACCCAGCCCCTCGATCAGCCGCCACAGGCCCGGCGCCTCGGCGGGCGAGACGACCCGGCCGAAGATCGACAGGGGGTCGGGCTCGAAGGCGGAGAGCGCACGGCGCAGGCCGAGCACTGTGGCGCCCGCCGCGACCAGGACCGCCCCGATGGCGACGACGGCCACGAACAGCATCTTGATCTCGCTGCCGCCCAGCCCGGGCCGTGCCAGCAACCCGGCCTCGAAGACCACGGCGGCGACGAAGCCCGCCGTGGTAAAGAGCACCTGGAGGGCGAGCACCGGCGGCAGCAGGCGGCGCATCCACGAGAAGCCGGCCACCAGCGCGTCGCGCGAGGCCCGCCCCAGCCGCCCGAGAGCGGCGCCGGCGAGGAGCACGAGGATCGACAGGAGTGCGGCGCCCCCCCCGGCCGCGACGACCACGGGCGGGAGCAGGCGGCGCCAGTCCATGACCGTCGTCAGGGTCGCGACCTCGTCCCGGGCCGCCCGGGCCTGAACCAGGGCGAGTGGACCGCCATAACCCTTGCCGTTGCGGCGGAACTGCATCCGGAAATCGGGGCGCCCGTCCGGCGGCGCCCGCGCCTCCAGATCCGCGACGATGCGTGTCAGGTGCCGCCGCTCGGCGACGAGGTCCGCCCAATCGGCGCCGGCCCGCTCCTGCTCCCACAGGCCGAGGAGCAGGATGCCCAGGGGCAGGAGGACGGTGGCGGCGATCAGGTGCGTGACGGAACGCAAGCGCAAGGGCATGCGCGAATTAGCTACGTCAGGGATACCCGCCTCCTCAGATGCGTTCGGAGCCAGAACGGGTCACTCAGAATTTGTTCGCCGGACGCTCGTCCACTGGAATCGGGATGAGGCTGTCGTGCTTGCGGCACGAGATCCTATCGACCTTGCGGCTCTCACCCTTGATCAGGTCCATGGCGCCAGTCTTTCGATTGACCAGGAAATAGCTACTGACATCGGCAGCGTCCGCGAGGTGGTGAGTCGCATTCTGGCGCAATGGGCAGAGGCTGGTCTGGTCGAGCTACGTCGTGGCGCGGTCGAGATCATTGACAGAGGCAGCTTGGCCTCTGCCGGTAGACGGTGACTGCTGCACTCCAATGGTTCGGTGTCCGCTTCGGGGCAGAAGGTCAAGGTCCGTTACCCATCCCGAGCCGAAATTGCCGGACGGCCGACGAATGGCCGCTTTCGGGAAGCGCTGATGGCGATCCTAATGACTGTGTTGGGTCGGGGTTTGCCGGTCCGCTTTCGTTGAGCAGACCCGTGGCAGCGGCATCATCTGCGGCGCTGGCTGGTTGATCGCCGGGTTTACACCATGGATACCCGAAGGCAGCCCTCTTCGGTTCGAAGCCTGTCAGCTGAGCGGCAAGACCTGGCAACGGCTGCTGTCACGTCGCCTGTGCGCTCGCGCCTCATGTTCGAGACAGTCCTCCAAGGAGGACGCGACAGGCGGGATCGGCTGAGGCTGTCCGCGCTGACGGGCCCATCGCACGGGAGAATCCGCGATGTCGGCGCGACGCCTGAGCAATCGAGTCCAGTTTCAAATCCGGTGAGATGCGCTATCGTGCCGTCTACGTGCGGGGCAGAACGGCCCGTCCCGCTTCCCCGGAGAGGGTCCACCCATGTTGGACGAATACGGCTTTCTCCGTGGCGCTGAGTTGGACGAAGGCGCTGTGCCCGCTCTGTATCACTTCGTCTACTGCAGCCGTGCCGCCGAAGGCGTCGATGACGCGGAGGTCGACCGTATCGTCGAGGCGGCCCAGCGGCACAATCTCGCTCGCGGCATCACCGGAGTTTTGGTCTTCGGTAGTGGCATTTTCTTTCAATGGATCGAGGGGCCGGCGGCTCAGATGCAAAATCTGGTCGCGAGCCTCCACGGTGATCCACGGCATCACGATATCGTAACGCTCAGTCAGAGTGAGGAAGAACGCGAGCGACTCTATCCGAACTGGGACATGGAGAAGGTCGAAGCCGAGGACATCCGCGTCGTATTGCGGGACGCACTCGAAAACACCGACGACAAGGACAATATCGCGGCCCTGACGCGCATCCTACAACAACTCGACACGGGTCCTATACATGCGCTTGGGCGAGCTTAGCCGCAGCAGCGCGCGGTAGCTTTCAAACAATGTATCCAAAGCGTCGATGCCCGGATCGATGAGCGCGCGAGCCCGGCGGATGTAATAATACCCCTATGGATTGCCGTGCAGAACAAGCACACGTCGATCCAGGAACTTTTCGCAAGCGCCTTTACAATCTGTCGGAGCGGCGCTCTGATATGTCCAAGAGGTGCACGGCATCGACCGACAAGCGCCCCGGCGAAGGAAGAGAGTTCGGGGGAACGGACCATGTCAAACCTCGCTTTGTCCACCGCTGCGTGGACGGATCCGTCGGCGCGACCAGCGGGCTGGGTCTCGGAGGTTCGACTGGCCTATGCGCGCAAACGCATGGCCAAGGAAAGCCGTCAGCGCGCCCTGGCTCTCAGCCGCATCGTCAAAACAGACATCATCCCGCGTTTGAAGCTGCTTCACCCGCAGCTTGCGCCCGCGACGAGCGCCCCGCTTGCCAAACCTGACGCGCAACAGATCGAAGCCTTCACGCAACTCCTCCTCGGTTCGGATCTCTCGGCAGCTTCGGACGCCGTCAGAGATCACTTAGCCAAAGGCTATTCCACCGAGAGCATGTTCCTCGAACTCCTTGCACCTGCCGCCTCCTTGCTCGGACGCTTATGGGACGAGGACCTCTGTGACTTCATCGAGGTGACTGCGGGCGTTGCTCGCCTTCAGCTGCTCCTGTCGCAATTCAGATCCAAACCGAAGGTCTCCTCTCACGACGAGAACCGTGCGGCCCTCCTGATGGGGGCACCGGGCGAGCTGCATACGTTTGGCGTGGCCGTCGTCGAGCAGTTCCTGCAAGTCGCAGGATGGCGGGTCACGAGTGGCCTGGCCTCCAGCCCGGGGCAGATCGCAAGCCTCGTGGGGTCGACGTGGTTCGATGTCGTAGGACTCACACTGAGCTGCGAGACCCGCATCGAGGGGCTCAAGGCTTCGATTCAGTCGATCCGCGACGTCTCACGGAACCGTTCGGTCGGCATCATGGTGGGTGGCCCTATCTTCCTCGATGAGCCAGAACTCGTCGAGCGTGTCGGCGCGGATGCCTCCGCCGTCGACGCGCCAACGGCTGTCCTTCTGGCGCAGAGGCTTCTCGACATCGGTCTCGAAGAGAGGCGCCAGCCTGACACCAAACCTGCATCCTGCGAATGAGCCCAAGATTTCGAACGCAACTTGATCGGAGGCTGGCCAAATGAAGCTCGTGCAGCTCATCTATGCGTCCCGTCCGTTCGGATTCGATCAATCCGCCTTGGATAGTATCCTCACCCAATCGCGGCGCTGCAATACACGGGATGGTCTGACAGGCGCTCTGATTTGTCGAGGAGACATCTATCTCCAACTTTTGGAGGGCACAGCAGACGCTCTCGATGCGACGTATGCGCGGATCGTCAAAGATGATCGGCATCTTGAGGTCAATCGCCTCTCCTACGCGGATGCGACCGAGCGTCTTTTTCCCGCCTGGGCCATGCGGAGCGACCCCGCACGCACATGGATGTGGTCCCAGGACGAAGTGGCCAATGGAGCGGCAACGCAGGCATCACCCGAGTCCGTGCTTGGGATTTTTCGACGGCTTGCGGCTGAGCCCGTCGAGCCGCCTAAGCTCACCCTCGTATCAGCTGCAAGCGAAGGGCTCGCCTGAAGCGCGCTGAGAGGAAATTGAGGCCGGGCGTTGTGCCCCAATGGCCGATTGGGCGCGGCTTCATTTGTCCGAGTGACAGGGGCTCACGCAGCAGCGGGTTGTCGAGCAGGACGATCTGGCCGACCGAGAGGTCGTTTTCTGCCCGCCAGCGGGCATCGATGGCAGTGAGGCCTGTCGGTCCCAGCGGCCCGGGCACGACGTCGAGGCGGAACGGTCTCCCACCGTGATCCTGGACGACGGCAGGCCTCGGGTCGCTCGCGACAGGCATTTCGGGTTCTCGGGCATTGCCGGACGACCCTGCGCCTCATGAAGTATTGCTTATGAACGCCATTCGCATGTCGAAGCATCCAGAGACAATCACTCGGCCCACGACGTTGGAAACCAATTCCCGTGAAAGCCTGGCGGGATCCGGTGCCCGAGGTGGACCGCGGCGACGGGCGCTGCCTCGAACGCGCGCGCTTCGAGGATGACGAAATCGGTCGTGTCACTCGCCGTGTCGACGACGAACCCGACGAGCCAGCCCTCGTCTTCTTCTGCCTCAGGCCTGGCCGGCACAAAGACGAATTCACCCGTGACGCGGTCGGGGCCGAACTCGTGCACGCGCCGCTCCCCCGTTGCCAGATCGTACTTGTAGAGCTGCGTCGCGCCCACGAGCTGCGTGTTACCGTCGGCGGGGACCGAGCCCGTGTAGACGTACCGGTGGAGTCGTCCGAAGCGACGCTCGTCGATCCGGGGGAACTCCTGCGCCGCGGGATCAATCACCCGACGGTCGACTCGCTCCGTCGCCGGGTCGGCGATCCAGCGCTCCAATTGGCCCGGCTTATCGAGGCCGCCGCCGGCTGAGGCGAACACACTCTCGTAGGCCACGACGTCGAGGACCACGCGTCCATCAGCGTCGTCGTAGGCGTTCGCGACGTGGAAGGCGAAACACGGATCAACGGCGCACCAGACGATGTCGCCAGCCGTGCCGTGCCGCGGCAGCAGGCCGACGCGGGCGCGGTGGGCGGGATTCCAGCGGAACGGGAAGCGGTAACCGGTCAGCACCGCCCGCATCGAGAAGGTGACGGGCAGGTCGAGCACGACCACGAAGCGCCTCGTGATCGCGCAATCGTGGATGCAGGGACCGTGCTCGACCGGAATCGCCACATCCCGCACGACCTTGCCCACGGGTGAGATGACGACGTGGCGGACGCTGTCCCAGACGCGGCCGTCGTAGGCGATGGCATGTGTCTCGCCGGTCTCCGGATCGTGATGCGGGTGCCCGGTGAAGGAGCCGGTGAGGGTCCCGTCGAACGGATCGTAGCGCTGCGTATCCAGATCCTCGGACAGCGCGACGGGGTAACTGCCGGCCTCGACCACGGCGAAGGCTCGGCCGTCGATCGCGACGACGTTGGTGTTGACGGTGTCGTCGCCACGGCGCGGCCCAGGGGCAGCCGGCCGGCCGAGCGCTGCGGACGCCGCGTGCGAGCCGATCCAGCGGTTACGGTACCACAGGGCCTTTCCATTCTCGATGCAGAGACCGTGCACCATGCCGTCGCCCAGGAACCAGTCGTGGCCGCGTGTCGTCGGGCGAGCGGGGTTGGCGCCCATCTTTAGGTAACGGCCGTCGAGCCCCGCCGGAATCGTCCCGGTCACGGGCAAATCCTGAAGGGAAAGTTCCTCGCGCATCGGCGCGTGGACACCGACCACGAAGGGGTGCTGCGTCCTCGGAAGGCGCAACCGATTGCAGGCCGCCACCAGCGCGACAAGGCCCTCGGCAGCGGCACGTAGGCTCGACTCCATCAAGTTTGGCATCAGGCGCTGGCTCAGGGCGGTCGGAGGAAAAGCGAGGGCCCTCGTGATGGAGGCGTTCCCGTTGCCGGGCAAGGATGACAGCTCTGTTCGCCTAGGACGACTGGGCGATCTTGTCGATGATGTATCCAGATGCGTCTGGCCACGCGACGGGAGCGGATCGGCTACGTCGACGGCTCGGTCAGCCGAGCGCCCGGATGTCTCCTGCCACCGGATGAATGGCCGCCTTTGGGTTTGCTATCGACGAGCGTCTTAGGCGTGGTTGGGTCGCCAGTAGACTGTCTGCTCTGCGACTGGGTCGGGTGAATTTCCGCCAGTCCGCTTTCGGGTGGCGGATAGATCGAAGCGGAAATAACCGCGGGGACCGCTTCCGACCCTGGCTGTGTCAAAACGCCGATGATGGTAGTTTTCTCCGGGATGATCGGAGGCTGGCATGGGACGGTTTGTGGTCGGTGCCGAGCGCCATCAGATGACGCTGTTTCCCGCCTTGTCTAGAAGATTGGATCGCCGAGGACAGCCCGGTCCGCGTACTCGATGCCTTCGTTGAGGCGCTGGATCTTGGCACTCTCGGCTTTGCGGGCGTCGATGCAGCGGCGACGGGACGGCCGGGCTACCAGCCGGCCGCGCTTCTGAAGCTCTACGTCTACGGCTATCTCAACCGGGTCCCGTCGAGCCGACGTCTGGAGCTGGAAGCGGGCCGGAACGACGAGGTCATGTGGCTGACGGGCCGGCTGTCGCCCGATCACAAGACGATCGCCGAGTTCCGCCGGCAGAACGGATCGGCCATCGGACGCGTCTGTGCCCGCTTCGTCGCGTTGTGCTGCGAGATAGGCCTGATGTCTCAGCCAGCGGCCGACTAGTTACCGCGCCACGATCCGGCGTCATGCCTAGCGGTCATCCCGACCCGGTCGTGCGCGGCATCGGCAACGTCCGACCATGGCGGGAGTTTCCCGTGCGTCGAGATACCCAGCGCCGTGTCGCTGCCCCCAAACCCAAAGGAACACCATGTCCCGCGAGACCAGCATCCAAGCGACCGAAAAGTTCGGCGAACTCGTCAACGGCGGTCGGTTCGATGCCTTCCCCGAGGTCGTCGCCCCAGATTGCCACGATCACGACCCGGCGCCGGGCCAGCACATGGGTCCCGAGGGATACCAGGCTTTCTTCACGCAGCTCCGTTCCGCCTTCCCCGACATGAAGGTCGAGGTGAAGAAGCTCGTTGCCGACGGGGACAGCGTCGCCTTCGCCTACACGCTCACCGGCACGCACCAGGGCGACTTCAACGGCCACAAGCCGACCGGGAAGGCCATCAAGGTCCGCGGCATGCAGATCGGCCGCTTCGTCGACGGCAAGATGGTCGAGCGGTGGGGCTCATCCGACGAGCTCGGCATCCTCAAGCAGATCGGCGCCATCAAGGGCTGATGGAGGCTTCCGCGAGGGCGTCCCGGCCACGGGACGTCGTCAAGGTATGGCCCGGGGCGGCCCATCGACCGCCCCGGAGACTCAAGAGCGGATCGCTGGCTACCCGACCCCTCAGGCGCTTCGTGCCTGCTCGGGATGGCGGCCCTCCGCGAACTCCTCGACGATCTTGGCGCAGAAGGCCGGGAGGTCCTCGGGAGTGCGGCTCGTGACGAGCCCCTTGTCGCAAACGACTTCCTCGTCGACCCAGGTGCCGCCGGCGTTCTCGATGTCGCGCCGGACCGTGGGATAGGAGGTCAGCGTCCGTCCCTTCACGACGTCCGCTTCGATCAGGGTCCAAGGCCCGTGGCAGATGACGCCGACCGGCTTGCCTGCGGCGAAGAAGTCCCGAACGAACGCCACGACATCTTTGCTCGCCCGGAGCTTATCGGCGCCGACGCAGCCGCCGGGGATGACGAGCCCGTCGTAGTCCGCCGCTGACGCTCCCTCGATGGTCCTGTCCACCTGGTAGCGTCCGGCCGGATCGAGGTCGTTGTTCACGGTCTCGGCCTCGCCGGCCTCCAGGCCGATGACCGTCACGGTCGCCCCGGCCTGCTTCACCGCCTCATGGGGCTTCGCGAACTCCGGCTCCTCGGTACCGCGCGGTGCGATCAGGATCGCGATCTTCTTGCCCTGCAAGCTCATGTCATCGTCCTTATGGATGTCGGGATTTAACGGAGGCGCCATCGCGCTGTTCCTCACGTCGGGATGCGGTCGATGCCGGCGGTGTCCTCGGCCGCGACGCCGTTATCAGGGTGGCGGAAGTCGCTCAGTGCCAGGTAGACCTAGAGGCCGCCTTGATGACCGTGGGCTCGGGTGTTCGACGAGCCAATTCAAGGTGCATCCTTCTGAATTGTTTCGAGGATCACGCGCGCCGTCTCGGCAGGCTGATCCCAATGCGGGAAGTGGCCGCAGCGCTCGAACCAGTGCAGACGGGCCGACGGGAATGCTACCTGGGCGCGTGCAGCCTGACGCGGCAGCAGCAGGTGGTCTTGGCGGCCCCAGCCTATGGTGACGAGGCCGGGCGTCGTTGCCGAACCCTGCTGCAACGGCCCGCGTGCCAGCTCACGCAGCATCGCATCGAACACCGGTGTGGCCGCCAGGCTCTGCAACTCCCCTACGACAAGCTGCGGTGGCAGTGCCGACGGACGGGCCGACAGTTGGGCGAGCAGCAGCGTACGGGTGACGGCGTGGCGCGACAGGCCGGCATGGAAGGGCCGCAGCAATCGCACCAAGTGTATCGATGCCGCGAGCGTCCAGTGAAACCAGCGCGTTTCCCATCCGTGCCAGAACCCGCCGGGATCAAGCGCCACGCAGTGCCGACCGATGCCCCGCCGCGCCAGCTCCAGCACCAGCCGGCCCCCCACCGAACTGCCGACAAGGTCCGCTGTCGTCAGGCCTTGCGCCTGCACGAAGCCGGCGAGGGCGTCCGCGTGAGCCTCCGTCGTCTGCCGACCCGCAAGCGGGGCCGATCTGCCATGCCCCGGTAGGTCGACCAGGATCAGTTGGCGCGAATCGCGCAATGCGGGCAGTAGCGGATCCCAGGTGCGGAGATTGGACCCTAGCCCATGGACCATGAGCAGCGGCCGGCCCGTGCCAAGGCGTTCAAAATGCAGGGACATGATAGCATTGTCCTTCGCTATTCACGCTGCGGTCCGAACATCGGGCCGTCCCGGATCTCGTCAGGCCGGGTACTTCAGTCGCGCCCGCGGGCCATTCTCACCGGACGCTTCCAGGCCACGTCGCCGGTCCGATTGCCAGCTACACGGCGCGGGTCCGACCCCACTCGGCAGTTTGCAAGCGCCGAACGTCACCGGAAAACTCTGTCGGAGCTCGCCACGAGAGGTTGGCGCCATGCATGCTCAAAGTGACGTGGACGTCACGTCCGCGCCAACTCAGATGCCGGCGTACCAGGCGTAGCCCTGGTCCTCCCAGTAGCCGCCCTTGCCGGCGCCGATGTTGGCGAAGCTCTCGACCACCTCGATGCGCATCACGTATTTCGCCTGCTTGTAGCCGAGGTTGCGCTCGACCCGCAGGCGCAACGGTGCGCCGTTCGACACCGGAAGCGCCTGCCCGTTCATGTCGTAGGCGAGGATGGTCTGCGGGTGGAACGCGTCGACCAGGTCGATGCTCTCGTAGAACCGAACTGGCGTTCCGCCGCTGGCCGCATCGTCCTCCGTCGCCTGTTGGCCGCCGAAGTCTTTCCTGCTCTCGTCGCCGCCCGACTGCTTCGTCATGCTCGGGTTGGCGTTACCGGCAGGGACCTCATCGGCATCCTCGACGTCTCCCCCGCCTTCGAGCAGACTGCCCTGGTCCATGGTGTCGGCGCAGTGGAACACCACGTAGCGCGCCTGTGGCTTGAGCTTGGCGCGGTTAAGCAGTTCGGAGAGGGGCACTCCGGTCCATTTGCCGATGGCGCTCCAACCCTCGACGCAATCGTGCCGGGTGATCTGGGTTCGGGCCGGAAGCTTGCGGAGGTCGCTCAGGGACAGCTTGAAGGGCGCCTCGACGAGGCCGCCGACCTCCAGGTGGTACTTGGCGAACTTGCCCTTCGCCAGGGCCTTGTAGTCCTTGTCGGGCGGGTCCTCGGTCCCGTTCGGCTTGAACCACGGCGAGATGTCGGCCTCGGTAAATTCCGGGGCCAGCGTCCGGTCAGTGAGCAGCAGGCGCTGGACGAAAAGGTTGGCGTCCTCGCCGGTCTTGAGCGTTCGACGAAACCATTCCGCGTTGCCGAGGCGGTCGCAGCCGCCGAGCATCGCCGCTGCGGCCATGGCGGACGCTCCCGTCAGGAGGGAGCGTCGGCTGGGAAGGCGGCTCATGCCCGGGGCTCTTCGGTGATGGCTGACGGCTCGACCTTGCGCTCGATCACAAACCAGCCGGTGAGCATGCCACGCATGTTGTTCCAGAAGCCCGAGAGCAGGACGAGGGCGACGTGCACGATTACGAACAGGACGAGCATGGCCGCCACGACGAAGTGGACCGTGCGGGCCGACTGGCGTCCGTCGAACAGCGTCAGCAGGAAGGGGAAGGCCGCGTCCATCGCCGGGGACATCGCGAGGCCGGCCAAGACCTGCACCGGCAGGAGCACGAACAGCACGACGAGGTAGCTGAGCTTCTGGATGACGTTGTAGCGCTTGGCCTCGTCGCCCTGCGGGAAACGCAGCGTCAAGTGCTCCCACACCGATGCGCCGAAGTGCCGGATCTGATTTCGCGACGGGATCAGACGGAACCGAAGCTGTCCGCTGACCAGCCCATAGAACAGGTAGGCGACGCCGTTCAGGACGAAGACCCAGGCAAAGAAGAAGTGCCAGGAGCGGCCGCCCGTGAGGTCCTGGTCGCTTGGCAGGGTCGTCCACGCCGGGAAGCCGCGGTCGGCCGGTTCACCGTTGGAACCCGTCGATGAGCCTAGCCAGCCCGTCGTTTCGAAAGCATGACCGAACACCGTCGTCACACCTCGGGGCGGGTAGTCCTCCGTCGACGACATTGCCATCAGTGGCGTATCGAAAGTCGAGACGTTGCCCCAGTACAGCGCCGGGTGCGCGTTGAAGATCTGCAGGCCGCTCATGAGCAGGACCAGCAGGCACACCGCATTGACCCAATGGGTGATGCGGATGACGACAGGATGCCTGAACATCCATCGGCGACGCTCGACCTCACCGATCTCGGGCGCAGAGCGGGTCAGGTAAGTGCGAGCCAAACGGTCTTCCTCGAAGTCGTCGCCAACAGGGTGGAGGCCCCTGCGTCGGGACCTCCGAAGGCGTCAACGGCTTACGATCACATGCCGCGGTTCATCATCCGCTTCTTCATCATGCGACGCTTCATCATCTGCTTCCGCATCATCCGCTTCTTCATCATCATCCGCTCACTGCGGTCCATGCGAACCTGGGTGACGCCGCTCTCGGACTGCAGGCCGTTGACGGACATCGGGGCAGCGGTGGCCGATCCGGCGGCGAGGGCGATGCCGCCGAGGGCGGTCAAGGCGGTCAGCGCAAGGGTGAACTTCTTCATGTGGGATCTCCTGTGGAGGTGAACATCTTATCCAACCCACGGGGCAACAGCATGATCTTATCGTTGTTCCTTAAATAATTGAAAAAATACTTCTATATACTAAATTTATACGCAATAGTCATCGCGCGCTCACATCAAGGCTTTTGGCCTCGGCACGATCCGATCGTTGCGTATCATTACGGACCTGGTCGGCGAAAAGTTTCAGCCGCTGGCGGTAAGCCGCCGAGCCAAATCTCGACCTTGGGGTAAGCGAGCGATTTCGACCTGACGAGATCGGGGCTGCCGGTATCGAAGCTCACTCGTGCACCGGAATCGGCCTCTCTCCCACTGATCGGACGAAGGCCCGCAGATGTGACACGGCTGCCCACCTCACGGATCGACAAACGACTGCTTTCGGTGGAGGGCGCATGACGGTTCGTGCGGCAAATTTAGGTATGGCCCCGCCTGCTCACTCTCCGATCGGATCGGGTTGAATGTGCGGCGGTTCACTTGTGATCAGAGTGTCGAAGCAACGACGGCAGTGCGTTCTAACAACTCGCCTCGAACGCGAACGAGCTCCTTTGGGCACCGCGATCGCCCCGCTACAGGTCCTGTGTTGCCGCCCCCTTCGCGCGGCCGATGAACAGGATCCGACCTGTCGGGCGACCGATCGGCGAACCCGCCTCGGGTTCCAGCGTGATCTCGAAGAGCTGCCCGTCGCCGATGGCTTCCAGCCGCTCCGGCGGCAGGCGGATCGCTCCGCCCGGGGGCAGCACGCCGAGGGAGACCGGACCGCGCGCCTGATCCCACAGGGTCCAGAGTTGCAGCGCGCGCCCGCTTCCTGGCCGCACGTCAGCCAGCGGCAGAGACTGGACGGTGCCGTTCTGGGAGACCTGGATGAGCCATCCCGGCCCGCTCTCCTGCCCGGCGGCGTCGCGACTCTGCAGGATCGCGTAGTACCGCGTCGGGCTCTCGCCCGGCGCCCCGACGCGGTTCGGCAGGATCGCCAGAAGGATCGCGGCGGCCGTGACGAGGCCCGTGGTGGCCCGCCACAGCGTAGGGCTGCGCCACGCCGCCCTCAACACACCGTGTCGTACCCGCGTGAGGGAGGGAGCCGTGGTCGGGTCGAGCGTCTGCCGGCGCGTCGCGAGAGCTTGCTCGATCCGCGCCCATTGTGCCGGATCGACATCGGCCTTCCCGAGGGCCGCGGAGGCCGGAAGCAACCGCTCTTCCCAGACGGCGATGCGGCGGGCCAGATCTGCATCCGAACTCAGGGCCTGCTCGACCTCCGCCATGGCTGCCGGGTCTAGCAGGCCGAGGACGTATTCGCCCGCCAGGACGTCGCGGTCTTCCGGCTGGCTCGGGATCATGACAGGCAATCCTTCAAGGCGATGAGGCTGCGGCGGACCCATGCCTTCACGGTCCCGAGCGGTGTCCCCAGTCGCTCGGCGATCTCGGACTGCGACAGTCCATCGACATAGGCGAGCAGGATCACTGCCCGCCTTTCTGCACCAAGCTGCGCAAGGCAATGATGGAGGCGTGTCCCGTCCTGCGACGTCGCCAGGATGGCGAATGGATCGGGCGCGTCGTCCGCGACCTCTGTCGCCGCGGCCGCGTCGAGTTCCGTCTCCCGGCCGACGATCCGGATCTGTTTGAGCGCGCGGTGTCGCACGATGCTGGTGATCCAGGCACGGCCCGCGCCGCGGCTGCGGTCGAAGGTGCCGGCGCGCTCCCAGATGTCCATGATGGCATCGTGCAAGACGTCGGCCGCCACATCACGCCGCCGCACGATCCTGAGCGCGACGGCGAGCAGGAACCCGGCCTCCTGGTCGTAGAGGCGCCGCAGCGACGCCGGATCCCCCCGGGCGCAGCCTTCCAACGCGGAGGCGTGATCGAACGGCTCCATGACTTTCCCGGCGATTGGAAGGACCGGCCGCCGGGCCGGTCCTACATGTGCGGAGCGATGCTACATCTTGGGGAGAATAGCGATGTCACGGACCTTGCCGGACACGCCGGTGATCTTGGCGGCCATCTCGCCCTTACCCGTCGCGAGATCCACCTTGTAGAGCGTGTCGCCAGCCATCGCCCACGCCTGATTACCGCCCTGGCCATCGGACACGATGTCGAAGGCCACGGCCTCGCCCGACATGCCGAGCATGCCGACGGTGTTCAGGATGCCGTCATTCGGCGGAGCCTGCTTCAGCAATGCGCCAGCAGTGTCGATGTCGAACAGGGCCGTCTCCTTCGTGCCCTTGAAGGCATTGGTGTAGGCGCCGGCCGTCACCTTAGGGGTCTTGCCCTTCATCGTGTCGGTCTCAGCGAACTTGAGCTGTCCGTCCTTGGTGACCTTGCCGTCATCGACATTGGCCCGGAGGTTGGTGCCGTCCGAGCCGATGATGCGCAGGCGATCGGCGACGGGATTGAAGTCGACCGTTGCCGCGGTGCCGGCGGCCAGCATCATGTCGAGCTTTGATTTGGCCGTGGCCTTGCCGGACATCGGATCGATCGTAACGATGCTGCCATCCGAGATTACGGCGTAGAGCATGCCGTCGGCTGGCCGCACGTCTATGCCGAGGACGCTGCCGCCGATCCCGGTAATCGTCACCGTCTTCGTAACCTTCTTCGTGGCCGTGTCGACAAGCGCCAGCGAGGCATCGCCGACGAGTGCCGCAACGGTCTCGGCACGCGCGGCGGTTCCAAGGCAGGTGCCAGCCAGCAGGGTAACGGCGATAAGGCTCAGTCGCATGGCGCTCTCCATCTGCCGCGAAGGCGGCATCAAGAACGCTAGCCATGAGCCGGAGGATCGGATGCAGCGGATGTCAGGTTTTTCACTTTCCAGCGGACCGTCCGCTTTCACGGGCAAGGCAGGTAGTCGGCTACGACATGATTGGGTCGATTTCCGCCGGTCCGCTCCGCAAATTGCTCGTGGACTATCGGAATGATCAGGCGATCCTGAGGGCCCAGATCAGCGACAGGCTGACGATCAGGAGGACGACGAGCGAGCCGGTCACCGCCAGGGTGACCCGGCCGCCGACCCGGGCCAGGACCCGCACGTCCACGCCGAGGCCGAGGGCCGCCATCGACACCACTGTGAGGAGGCCCGCGAGGCGCGTCACCGGCTGGGAGGCGGCGTCCGGGACGAGGCCGACCGAGCGCAGGGTCGCCAGCGCCAGGAACCCGAGGATGAACCAGGGCACGATCTTGAAGAAGCCGAGGCGCCCGGGCCGGCCCTTGGCCGAAGCGCCCTCCGCTGGCAGGTGCGGCGCGATGAACGAGAAGGCCACCACCACGGGCCCGAGCATCAGGACGCGCACGAGCTTGACCAGGGTGCCGACCTGGGTCGCCAGGATGCCCACCGGCACCGTGGCGGCGAGCACCTGCGGCACGGCGTAGACCGTGAGGCCCGCCAGGGTGCCGTACTGGTGCTCGGACAGGCCGGCGAGGGGGATGAACAGGGGCAGGCCCAGCACCATCAGCACGCCGAGCACCGCCGTGAAGGC
>NZ_BPQL01000033.1 GCF_022179225.1 Methylobacterium goesingense | reverse complement strand
ATCGAGGCGCGCCTGCCCCGGGTCGCCTGAGCCTGACGCCGTCCGAAAAATCAGGGGCCCACGCCGAACGGCATGGGCCCCGCTCTCGCCCTCACGAGACCACCCTACCCTTCACGAGACCGCCATGACCAACAGCGCCCTCGGCTTCACCCATCGCTTCGTGCCCGGAACCGCGGCCGGCACGCCGCCCCTGCTGCTGCTCCACGGTACCGGCGGCGACGAGACCGACCTCCTCTCCCTCGGGCGGAGTCTGGTGCCCGGCGCCGCTCTGCTCGCCCCGCGCGGGCCCGTGCTGGAGAACGGCATGCCGCGCTTCTTTCGCCGCCTCGCCGAGGGCGTGTTCGACGAGGCCGATGTCCGGCGGCGCGCGGCCGACCTCGCCGACTTCGTCGCGCGGGCACGGGCGGCCTACGGCCTCGCCGCACCCGTGGCGGTCGGCTTCTCGAACGGCGCCAACATCGCCGCGGCGCTGCTGCTGCTGCACCCGGACGTCCTGGCCGGCGCCGTGCTGCTGCGGCCGATGCTGCCCCTGACCGCGTCCGCGCCCGTCGATCTCGCGGGTCGGCCGGTGCTCATGCTGTCGGGGGCCGCCGATCCGATCGTGCCGGCCGCCAATGCCGCCGCCCTGGCGCAGCGTCTGCGTGACGGCGGCGCCCGGGTCAGCCATGAGACCCTGCCCACGGGCCATGGCCTGTCGCAGGCGGACGTGGCGCGGGCGAGCGCCTGGCTCGCCGCGTAAAGCTCTTCGCCCGGGATCCTTTCAGGGCCTCGGGCGAGGCTTCGGGACTAAGTGACGTTTTGTGATGTCACCCGTTTTTACATCGCCGTTACGGCGTTCGTTCCCATGGTCGGTCCAGGATCGACGGCACCATCATCGCCATCGTCGAGGACGATCCCGGCATCCGCGCCTTCCTGGCCGGCTTCCTGGAGGGCTCGGGCCTCGACCGGCTCTAGACCTCGCCTTCCTCGGCGCCCGCAAAGAGTCCGCGCCCCTGCGCCGCTTCACGGAAGCCGTCTCGCGGCTCGGCGGCGCGCGGCTCGTCGTGAGACGCAGTCGGCGCTCGCCTGAAGGCAGGACCGGCCGCCTGAGCATCCCGTTACAGAACGTTACATCGCGCACTGCCCGCGTCACATCCGGGAAGTATGCCCGGACGAACCTGTGCCCGTCCCGTCGTGGCCGGAGTGCCGCGGCGCGGGGCCGGCGGCCCATCGGGCCGCCGCTGACAGGAAAAGGAACGTGTTCATGCTGAAGCTTCTCGTCCCGGGCCTCGTCCTCGCCGGTCTCGCGGCTCCGGCCTCCGCGCTGCCGATGATCGATGCCCTCGCCCATGGTCCGGAGGATGCGCGGATCATCCAGGTCTATGGCGGCTGCGGTCCCTACGCCCATCGCGGCGTGTACGGCTATTGCCGCCCGGGCGGGCAGGCGGGCGGCTACATCCGCGGCCGCTCCTGTCCCGCCGGCTACCACATCGGTCCCTACGGCCGTCGCTGCTGGCCGAACTGAACCGCGTTCCCCGCGCGACTACGGTGTCGCGCGCCGCTTCGCCCGGCGCGCGTCCGACAACGTGTAGACGAGCGCGCCCGCGACCATCAGGGCGAGGACGTACCAGGTGATCGCGTAGACGAGGTGGTTGTCGGGAAAGGCCACGATGGTCAGGCCGCCCACCGGCCAGCCGCCGGGATTGGGCGTCGCGTCCGCATCGATGAAGTAGGGAGCGGCGCGGGTGAGGCCGCGCGCCTCGGCGATGGCGGCGACGTCGCGCGAGTACCAGCGCCCGCCGGCCGGATCGTTCTTGCGCAGGAAGCCGCCGCCGGGTTCGCTCAAGCGCAAGAGGCCCGTGACCGTGGTCGGCCCCGTGCCGCCGGGCTCCGGGCGACTCGCCGGATCGCGCCGGTCCGCCGGCACGAAGCCGCGATTGATCAGCAGGATGGTGCCGTCAGCGCGTTCCAGGGGCGTCATCACCCAGAAGCCGCCGCCGAGGTCGGTCACGGCCTGGACCAGGGTCTCGCGATCGTGGCGCAGGCGTCCGGTGGCCCGGACCCGCCGGTAGGCATCGGCCTCCGGGGTCAGGCCGGTCCATTCGGCCGGCCCCGGCGCCTCGGCCGGATCGGCGTGGATGCGGCCCTCCACCTGCGCGATCAGCGCGTGCTTCCAGGCCCGGCGCTGCACCTGCCACGTTCCGAGGGCGGTGAGGCCGGCCACCAGGGCCAGCCCGAGAATGCCCAGGATGACGAGTCCGGCGCCCGAGGGGCGCCGGGTCGTTCCGCCCCCGCGCATCAGCGCGTGTGCATGTGCATCGGCATCATGTTGGTGTTGAGGTGGTACATGACCCAGAGCGAGCCCGTCAGGGTGATGATCACCAGGGTCAGGGTGAAGATCAGGGCCAGGATGGTCCAGCCACCCTCCGACTTCGTGTTCATGTGCAGGAAGTAGATCATGTGGACCACGATCTGCACCACCGCGAAGCCCATGATCACGAGGCCGGTCAGGCGGTCGTTGCCCAGGACGTCGCCCATCACCAGGGCGAACGGGATCGCCGTCAGGATCACCGACAGGACGAAGCCCGTCATGTAGCCCTTGAAGGAGCCGTGGGACTCGCCGTGGTCGCCATGCGCCGCGTCGTGCGCGTGCGCATCGTGTCCGGAGGCGTGGCCTGCGTTCGACGCGGCGCTCATTGCAGGACTCCCATCAGGTACACGAAGGTGAAGACGCCGATCCAGATCACGTCGAGGAAGTGCCAGAACATGCTCAGGCAGAGCAGCCGGCGCTTGTTCTCGGGCACCAGCCCGCGCCGGTGCACCTGCACCATCAGGGTCACCAGCCAGACGATGCCGAGGGTGACGTGCAGGCCGTGGGTGCCCACCAGGGTGAAGAAGGCGGACAGGAAGGCGCTGCGCTGAGGCGTCGCCCCCTCGTGGATGAGGTGCTGAAACTCGTAGAGTTCCAGGCCCACGAAGGCGATGCCGAACAGGCCCGTGACGGCGAGCCAGAGCTGGCAGCGGGCGAGGTAGCCTCGCTCCATCTCCAGCATCGCGAAGCCGTAGGTAATGGAGGAGAAGAGCAGCATCGAGGTGTTCAACGCCACCAGCGGCAGGTCGAACAGGTCCTTGGGCGACGGCCCGGCCGCGTAGTTGCGCCCCACCACCGCATAGGTGGCGAACAGGGCCGCGAAGATGAGGCAGTCGCTCATCAGGTAGAGCCAGAAACCGAGCATCGTGCTCCCTTCCGGGTGATGCTCGCCCTTGGCGTCGTAGAAGGCCGAGGAATCGACCGGGTTCGCCCCGGTCGGTCCGACGGCGTTCATGGCGGCGATCGAGTGGGATGCCATGGTCTCAGACGCGCTCCGCCATCAGGGCTGTCCGCTGGCCTTCTGTCCGGATGACCTCGTCGGCCGGGATGTAGAAGTCGCGGTTGTAATTGAAGGTGTGCCCGATGGAGACCACCGCGATCACGAGGAAGCTGAAGGCGGCGAGCCACCAGATGTACCAGATCATCGCGAACGAGAAGATGATGCTCAGGATCCCGAGGATCAGGCCCGTGGCGGTGTTCTTCGGCATGTGGATCGCCTTGAACCCGTGCAGCGGACGGCTGTAGCCGCGCTTCTTCATGTCCCACCACGCATCGTGGTCATGGATCACGGGCGTGAAGGCGAAGTTGTAGTCCGGCGGGGGTGACGACGTCGCCCATTCCAGCGTCCGGCCGCCCCAGGGGTCGCCGGTGGTGTCGCGCAGCTGGTCGCGCCGGATGAAGCTGACCACCAGGGTCATCGCGAAGGAGGCGATGCCGCAGAGGATCAGCAGGGCGCCGAAGGCCGCGATCACGAACCAGATCTGGAGCGACGGGTCATCGAAATGCTGGACGCGGCGGGTCACGCCCATCAGGCCGAGCACGTAGAGCGGCGCGAAGGCGAACCAGAAACCCGTGAGCCAGAACCAGAACGACACCTTGCCCCAGAAATCGTCCAGTTTGAAGCCGAAGGCCTTCGGAAACCAGTAGGTGATGCCGGCCAGCATGCCGAACAGCACGCCGCCGATGATGACGTTGTGGAAGTGGGCGATCAGGAACAGCGAGTTGTGCAGCACGAAGTCGGCCGGGGGAACGGCGAGCAGCACCCCGGTCATGCCGCCGATGGTGAAGGTCACCATGAAGCCGACCGTCCAGAGCATCGGCACCTCGAAGCGGATGCGGCCCTTGTACATGGTGAACAGCCAGTTGAAGATCTTGGCGCCCGTCGGGATCGAGATGATCATCGTGGTGATGCCGAAGAACGAGTTCACGGATGCGCCCGAGCCCATCGTGAAGAAGTGGTGCAGCCACACGAGGTACGACAGGATCGTGATCACGACGGTGGCGTAGACCATCGAGGCGTAGCCGAAGAGGCGCTTGCTGGAGAAGGTCGAGACGATCTCCGAGAACACGCCGAAGGCCGGAAGGATCAGGATGTAGACCTCCGGGTGACCCCAGATCCAGATGAGGTTCACGTACATCATCGGGTTGCCGCCGAGGTCGTTCGAGAAGAAGTGCGTGCCGACGTAGCGGTCGAGCGACAGCAGGGCGAGAACGGCCGTGAGGATCGGGAAGGCGGCGACGATAAGGATGTTGGTGCAGAGCGCGGTCCAGGTGAAGACCGGCATCTTCATCATGGACATGCCGGGCGCCCGCATCTTCACGATGGTGGCGATGAGGTTGATGCCCGAGAGCAGGGTCCCGATGCCGGCGATCTGCAGGGCCCAGATGTAGTAGTCAACGCCGACGCCCGGGCTCATGGCGGGCCCCGAAAGCGGCGGATAGGCGAGCCAGCCGGTGCGGGCGAACTCGCCGACGAACAGCGAGGCCATCACGGTGACCGCGCCGGACACCGTCATCCAGAAGCTGAAGTTGTTCAGGAACGGGAAAGCGACGTCGCGGGCGCCGATCTGCAGCGGCACCACGAAGTTCATCAGGCCCGTGACCAGCGGCATCGCCACGAAGAAGATCATGATCACGCCGTGCGCCGTGAAGATCTGATCGTAGTGGTGCGGCGGCAGGTAGCCCTCGACGTCGCCGAAGGCCATGGCCTGCTGGGCGCGCATCATCAGCGCGTCGGCAAAGCCGCGCAGCAGCATGACCAGCGCCAGGACGATGTACATGATGCCGATCTTCTTGTGATCGACGGAGGTGAACCAGTCGCGCCAAAGGGTGCCCCAGAGGCGGAAATAGGTGAGCGCGCCGAGCACCGCGATGCCGCCGAGGCCGACCATCGCGAAGGTGACGAGGAGGATCGGCTCATGAAGCGGCACGGCATCGAGCGTCAGGCGCCCGAATAGGAGCTTCTGGAGATCCGGATTGGAGAACATGGGACCTGCTCGTGAGAGGGGTTTGCTCGTGAGAGGAGTTTGTGGCGCGGGCGTGAGCGTCCGCGTTACCGGTTCAGCTGGCCGGGCGCGACGGAGTCGGAGCCCTTCGACTCCGTGCCGTCATTCGCCTTGGCCCCGTGGCCCTGGTGGCCGGAATGGTCGTGTCCGGAATGCTCCGGGGCCGAGCCCGGCTTCACTGCGGGGGCGTTGGATTTCGGCTTCATGCCCTCGGGCTGCTCGGGGCTGCGCGATTCGCGGCCCGAGCCGCCCACCGTCGCGGCCGGCGCCTCGACGCCTTCCTCGGCGTAGCGGTTGTCGTACTCGAGGCGCTGGCGGTTGCCGTGGCTCTCCTTGCCGCCACCGCCCATGGCGTCGATGTGCATCATCTCGTTCATGCACATCTTGCCGGGGATGGCGCACATGTTGAGCACGGCGCCGTAAAGGCCGTTCTCCACCGAGGAGAAGTACCGCACCGGCTCGCGCTCGCTCGGCTTCTCGAGTTCGATATACGATTGCCGGCTGAGGGGCTTACCCTCGGCCTTCACCTTGGCGACCCAACTGTCGAAACCAGCCTGGTCGAGGCCGTGGAACTTGAAGTTCATCCGCGAGAAGCCAGAGCCGCTGTAGTTGGCCGAGATGCCCTCGTAGACACCGGCCTTGTTGATCACGGCGTGCAGCTTCGTCTCCATGCCGGCCATGGCGTAGATCTGCCCGGCCAGCGCGGGGATGAAGAACGAGTTCATGACGGTGGCGGAGGTGATCTTGAACGAGATCGGCACGTCGACGGGTGCGGCGAGTTCGTTGACCGTGGCGATGCCCTGATCTGGGTAGAAGAACAGCCATTTCCAATCGAGTGCGACGACCTCGACCGTCAGCGGCTTCACGCCCGCGGCCAAGGGACGCTCGGCGTCGAGGCGGCTCAGGGGGCGGTAGGGATCGAGGGTGTGCGTGCTGATCCAGGTGAGCGCGCCGAGCGCGATGACGATCACCAGCGGGGCGGACCAGATCAGCACTTCCAGCTGCGTGGAGTGGTGCCAGTCCGGATCGTACTCGGCGTCCTTGTTCGAGACGCGGTAGCGCCACGCAAACAGGAGCGTGAAGGCGATGACCGGGATGATGATGAGGAGCATCAAGCCGGTGGAGGCGAGGATCAGGTCGCGCTGCCGGGCGGCGATGTCACCCGAGGGTTGCATCAGGACCATGTTGCAGCCCGAGAGCAGGCCGAACAGCGGAAGGAGCACGAGGTTACGAAGGAATTTGACGGGCATGGACTCGTCTGGCGCGATCTCGGTGGGGTCGTCACCCCTCCCGGTCCCATCGGTCCCGGGAGGGGTGACGCCGCGTCTCACTGCGCTGCATCGCATCAAAATGACAAGCGAAATGCGTCGCGTCTGAACAGCGCTGTGAGCATAGCGTGCCTGGATTGCATTTCGGGAGGGGTCTCATTTCTCTATAGGCTAGGGCCGTTGCATTCTGTTAGGTGGTTCATCGGGGAACGGGTCGCGCTGCGCTTTGCCGCAGACGAAGCGCAGCGCCAAAACCGGTTCTGACGATCTAATGGGGGCATCGCGCGGAGGTTGCCGCGCCTGATTCGGTCCCGAACGCATGCAGCGAGCACGGTTCCTTCGATGAGCGCAGAATACGCAGTGCCTTCCTCGTCGTCGCTGGAACGCGACGCCCACGAGGCTTCCAGCGACCACCGCGTCGCTCCGGGCGAGATCGCAATCGGTGTGGTGATCGGCCGGGCCGCCGAGTACTTCGACTTCTTCGTCTACGGCATCGCCTCGGTGCTGATCTTTCCGGGCGTGTTCTTCCCGTTCGCCGATCCCCTGACCGGAACGCTCTACGCCTTCGCGATCTTCGCGCTGGCCTTCGTCGCCAGGCCGATCGGCTCCGTCCTGTTCATGGAGATCGACCGGCGGCACGGGCGCGGCGTCAAGCTGACGATCGCCCTGTTCCTGCTCGGCGGTTCGACCATGGCGATCAGCTTTCTGCCGAACTACAACCACCTGGGCGCCGTCGCGATCTGGCTTCTCGCGGCCTTCCGCATCGGCCAGGGGATCGCGCTCGGCGGGGCCTGGGACGGCCTCGCCTCGCTCCTGGCGCTCAACGCACCCGAGAAGCAGCGCGGCTGGTACGCGATGATCCCGCAGCTCGGCGCCCCCGTCGGCTTCATCCTCGCCAGTGCCCTGTTCGCGTTTTTCCTCGCCAACCTGTCCACCGAGGACTTCCTCGATTGGGGCTGGCGCTACCCGTTCTTCGTGGCGTTCGCCATCAACGTGGTCGCCCTGTTCGCCCGCCTGCGCCTCGTGGCCACCGAGGAGTTCTCCCGCATGCTGGAGATGCAGGAACTCGAGCCGACCCCGGTCCTCGAAGTGCTGCGCTCGCATGGCCGCTTCGTGCTGATCGGCGCGGTGGTGCCCCTGGCGAGCTTCGCCCTGTTCCACCTGGTGACCGTCTTCCCGATCAGCTGGATCCACCTGTTCACGAAGCGCAACGCGGGCGAGTTCCTGCTCGTGCAATGCGCCGGTGCCTTCCTGGCGGCCGGCACCATCGTGATCTCCGGCCTGATGGCCGACCGGATCGGCCGGCGCACCCAGGTCGGCGTCTCGGCCGCCTTGATCCTCATGTTCGCCGTGGCCAGCATCATCGCGCCGATCGTGTTCGGCGACAGCGAGCTCGGGCAGACGATCTATGTCCTCGGCGGGTTCGCCCTCCTGGGCCTCTCCTACGGACAAACCTCCGGCTCCGTGACCGCGAATCTCGGTTCGCGCTACCGCTACACCGGTGCGGCGCTGACCTCGGATCTGGCCTGGCTCATCGGCGCCGGTTTCGCGCCGCTGGTGGCGCTCAGCGTGTCGAGCCGGTTCGGCCTTTCCTGGGTCGGCGTCTACCTTCTCTCCGGCGCCGTCGCGACCCTGTGCGCCCTGGGCTTCAACCGTCGCGAGACGGCACGCCTGTAACGGGCCCTGTGAGCCGGCGAGCGACGCTCCCGGCCTGAGCGCGATCCCGTCGGCCTGCGTGGCCGGCGGCATTCGGCCGAACGCCGGACCGACAGCGGCCACGAAAAACCCGCCTCGGCCGAAGCCGGGCGGGTGAAGGTGTGCGTCACTGTTCCTGGGAAGGAACGTACGCACTCTCTCACGTGGTATGCCAGCATTGAAAGCCCCGACACCGCTCCCGAGCGACAGGTCGGCCGGATCGAAACAAAAACCCGCCCGGCTTCGGCCGTGGCGGGTTTTTGTTTCGAT
>NZ_BPQL01000032.1 GCF_022179225.1 Methylobacterium goesingense | reverse complement strand
AGACCTGCACAGAACAAGGAAAACGGATCCATCACGCATATCCTCAGCGACTCAGTCTCGCCAAGGACACAACCTGCGAGACCTGCAACACATCCCTCAAAAACGATCCACCCCGCAAAATCTGATGCAATATGCGCCGGCCTCAATGCAGGCTGAGCGCCGCATGTTACCACATGCCAAGATACCCAAATCGCCTGAAATCCTTGATCGAACCGGCTTCGATATGTCGGTGAAACGTTCGAGAAGGGCCTTTCCCACATGTTTCGCTCCTCTGCTTTCCAAGCGTGCAAAATTTCATACGGTGCTAGCACCGTATGAAAATAGCAAAATATAACTCTAAAAGACAACGGTCGTAGCGCATAAATATTGTAGGAAGTACGATGCTTCGGGCGTTCGGCTATGGATGCTGTCCACAGGAGGAGCACGGACGTTGCACGTCATCGCCTTTACGAGCCGGAAGGGCGGCAGCGGCAAGAGTACGCTCTGCGCGCACCTTTCCGTCTATGCCGATGCGCCGGATGCGCCGGCTCTCCTGATCGACTGCGATCCGCAGGGAAGCTTGTCCCTCTGGCACGAGCTCCGTCGGGCCGCGACGCCGATCCTGGCGCGGTGCGAGGCCCGCGAGCTCGCCGACACCGTCGAGGCCGCCCGCCAGGATGGCATCTCGTGGGTCATGATCGATACTCCTCCCCACAACACGGCCGATATCGCCGCCGCCCTGCGTGTCGCTGACCTGGCGGTGATTCCGTTTCGTCCAGCCGTGTTCGACATCGCGGCCGTGGCAGCCACCCTCGATATGGCGCAGGCAATCGGCAAGCCGGTGCTACCCGTGATCAACGCTGCCCCACCCCGTCGCGGCACCCAAGCCGGCCACGTAGTCACGGAGGCTCGTGAAGCCCTCCTGGCGATGGGGGTCACGCCCTGGATCGGCCAGATTACCAGCAGGGCAGCCTTCGCCCATGCGCTAGCCAGCGGACAGGCGGTGGGGGAATTCGAACCGGGGAGCGCCGCTGCCGCCGAGATCGCGGAGTTCTGGCAGGAGACCCGTCGCGCATGCGGCCTCAAGAAGGGACGGACACGATGAGCAAAAAGCCGAGCTTTGCCAATCTGGGGACACGCTTGACCCAGAAGCTGGTCGAGATGCCTCCGGTGGCTACCCCGAATCAGTCGGAGCCACCGCGGAGAACGGCCGCTGTTCCAGCAAAGGCGCTTCCCGCCAAGAAAAAGGCCCGAAGCCGTCAGCCGGACGGGCGTCGAGGTATTCTTGTGCGGGCTCGCCCCGAGGCCTGGAAGGCCTTGAAGCAGATCGCCCTCGACGGTGACCGGACCCTGCAGGACGTGATGACCGAGGCGATCAACGACATCCTCACTAAGAACGAAAAGCCCCCGCTTGCCTGAGTTTTGAAAGGCTTAGGCATTATACGGCAATACGCCACTTAATCACTAGGCACGTAAATTTGTAGAAGAATATTGCCCTAGTTTGATAGCAAAATAGCAAAAATTCAGGGCGGTTTGCCGCCCCGGCGCCTTCTGCATCGTCGATCAGAGTTAAAGCGGTACATTCCGGCGTTGACTCAACGCCCTCTACCAGTCGAGATGACGCGTCTGGTCAAACTCACATTACGTGAGTCGCTGGCGAACCACCACCGAGAGACGCTGCCGCGCGAAAGACTTAAGCCAAAATGCCAACGGCCCCACCCTTGCCGGAGTGGGGCCGTCGATTTGGTAAAACTGAGGGGAAAAACACAACGCTCCTCAGACACCATAGCTCCTCGCAGGAGTCAATCGGGATTTTGTCCCGAGTCGATGGCGCTTTGCCTTTTGACGAGTCCGCCTTCCAGGAGGGCTCCCTGCTTTGACGCGGCCCAAAACAGGGCTGTGACGATGTTTGCAAATGAACTCAGGTCCGCGATCGAGTCCGCCCCGCGGATGGCCTTGGGCAAGTTAGCCGTGCTGCTGTGGAGGGCCTTCAGCGCGGCCCAGATCACGGAGGCCGAGGCGGACGAGCTCTCGAACCTCATCGAGATCCGCAAGGTCGTCCCCAAAGCCCCCCCGGAACCGCATAGGAAGGCCGTAGGCTCGCGTCCGATCACAAACAGCAGTCTTGCACGTCGTCGCCGCTGGGCATCTTCCGGGCGGCTTCCTCCAGCTCTGGCCGCCCTTTTCACCCAAGGCGAGGCGGCCGTCCTCGCCGTTATCGCAGAAACGGTGGTCCGGCACGGGGATTGCCGTCACTGTAACGACTTCATCGCGGCCCTGGCGGGGGTCAGCCGTTCCATGGTGAAGAACGCCCTCCGGCAGGCCAAAATCCTGGGCCTGATCACGGTAGAGCAGCGCCGTCTCGCCGCCTGGCGCAACGACACAAATATCGTACGGATCGTCTCTCCGGAATGGCAGGCCTGGAACCGCCTAAAACGCCGCTCGATCCCTGAAGGAGGTGGGGTCAAATCTGTGACCAGCTCAAATACCAAACTTATAAACAGGGGAAAAAAGCGGGGATTGAGGGGGCAAAAAGGGCTACCGAAGCGGGGGAGACGGGGACGGAAAAACGAGCCCGACGAGAACCGGACCGCTGAGTATGATCTCAAGGGGACCGCACAGGCTTAATCGGACGGAATTGGTTCACCGAATGGTCCAGCTGCGAACCTTGGACGGTCTGGATTCCTCAGGGAGTGGATCCGGAGGGTCGAGGGCTGCCCACAGAGCACATCACGCCGCCTCTTCCGTCGAGTTGCTCATGCCGGACGAAGTCTCGGCTGAACCAAATTGCGGCATGTGCGTTTTCTCCTCCTACAGGTGTTGACGGTTCTGAGCCGGATCCGTATATCCCTGT